>NZ_JAPDIQ010000002.1:534487-668622 GCF_029872515.1 Pseudomonas flavocrustae
TGCCAAGGTCGGGGTCGCGAGTTCGAGTCTCGTTTCCCGCTCCAAACACACAAAAACACCGCCTCAGGGCGGTGTTTTTGTGTGCGCGTCTTTCCGGTCCGCCAGACGCCCGGCATCAGGCCGGGCGCGAGCCGGTCACTGGGGCGTATAGATCTGGTCGAAGACCCCGCCATCGGCGAAGTGGGTCTTCTGGATGCCGCTCCAGGCACCGAATTCCTTCTGCGCATCGATCAGTTCGAGCTTGGGAAAGCGATCGGCGTACTGCGCCAGAATCTGGGCATTGCGCGGGCGCAGGAAGTTGTCCGCGGCGATCTTCTGGCCTTCGTCGGACCAGAGATACCTGAGGTAGTCCTCGGCCTCGGCGCGGGTGCCCTTCTTGTCGACGACACTGTCGACCACGCTCACCGGCGGCTCGGCCTGCACCGAGATGCTCGGATAGACCACCTCGAAGCCACCGCGACCGAATTCCCGCGCGATCATCTCGGCTTCGTTCTCGAAGGTCACCAGGACATCGCCCTGCTGGTTCTTCATGAAGGTGGTGGTGGCGGCGCGACCGCCGGTATCCAGGATGGGTACGTGCTTGAACAGCTCGGCGACGAAGCTGCGGGCTTTCTGCTCATCGCCACCAGGTTGGCGCAGGGCGTAGGTCCAGGCGGAAAGATAGGTGTAGCGACCATTCCCGGAGGTCTTGGGATTGGGCACGATCACCTGGACGCCATCCTTGAGCAGATCGGACCAGTCATGGATGCCCTTGGGATTGCCCTGGCGGACGATGAGTACCGTGGCCGAGGTGAAGGGCGCGCTGCGATCGGGCAGGCGGCTTTCCCAGTCCTTGGGCACCAGGCCGCGATCGGCCAGGGCCTGGATGTCGGTCGCCTGGTTCATGGTGATGACGTCGGCCTGCAGACCGTCGATGACCGCGCGCGCCTGCTTGCTGGAGCCGCCGTGGGACATCTGGATCACCGGCGTTTCGCCGTGCTCGGCTTTCCAGTGCGCCTGGAAGGCCGGATTGTAGTCCTTGTAGAAGTCACGCATCACGTCGTAGGAGACGTTGAGCAGCGGCGGGGCAGCCAGGATCTGGGTGCTGGCCGCCAGGGCGGCGGCGAGCAGGGTGAGGCGAAGGATCTGCATGGGGGCATCCTGCGAGTGGGGGTGCAGGACTATAGCCTGTCGTCCCGACAGCGTGCAGAACGCCTGGAAATAAGCTCATGCGCGGCGACGGCAGTCGTGGTCGCCAGTGGTAGACTTTCACCCTTTCGCCTGCGGTTGGCACGGCGCGGTGGACAAGGGCTCCTGATATGCGGTTGAGGTCGATCAAGCTGGCGGGATTCAAATCCTTCGTCGATCCGACGACGGTGAATTTCCCGAGCAACATGGCAGCGGTGGTCGGCCCCAACGGTTGTGGCAAGTCGAACATCATCGACGCCGTGCGCTGGGTGATGGGCGAGAGTTCGGCCAAGAATCTGCGCGGCGAGTCGATGACCGACGTCATCTTCAACGGCTCCAACAGCCGCAAGCCGGTGTCGCAGGCCTCCATCGAACTGATCTTCGACAACTCCGACCACACCCTGGTGGGGGAGTACGCGAGCTACGCGGAAATCTCCATTCGCCGGCGGGTGACCCGCGAAGGCCAGAACACCTATTTTCTCAACGGCACCAAGTGCCGCCGGCGCGACATCACCGACATCTTCCTCGGTACCGGCCTCGGCCCGCGCAGCTATTCGATCATCGAGCAGGGAATGATCTCCAAGCTGATCGAGGCGCGTCCGGAGGATCTGCGGCACTACATCGAGGAAGCCGCCGGCATCTCCAAGTACAAGGAGCGGCGGCGCGAGACCGAGAATCGCATCCGCCGCACCCAGGAGAATCTCGCCCGGCTGACCGATCTGCGCGAAGAGCTGGAGCGTCAGCTGGAGCGGTTGCACCGTCAGGCGCAGTCGGCCGAGCGCTTTCAGGCGTTCAGGCAGGAGGAGCGGCAACTCAAGGCGCAGTTGCAGGCGGTGCGCTGGCGCGAACTGGATGGTCGCGTCGAGCAGCGCGAGAAGGTGATCCGCGACCAGGAGACCGCGCTCGAGGCCCTGACCGCCGAGCAGCGCCAGGCGGATGCCGGTATCGAGCGGCTGCGCGACGGTCATCACGAGCTGAGCGAAGCCTTCAACCTGGTGCAGGGCCGCTTCTACTCCCTGGGAGGTGACATCGCCCGTCTGGAGCAGACCATCCAGCATGGTCAGCAGCGCCAGCGGCAGTTGCAGGACGATCTGCGCGAAGCCGAACAGGCCCGCAGCGAAGCCGAGTCCCACCTGGAGCACGACCGGGTGCTGCTCGCCACCTTCGAGGAAGAGCTGGCGATGCTCGAGCCCGAGGAAGAGGCGGCCCGGGAGCTGGGCGAGGAGGGCGGTGCCGCGCTGGAAGAGGCGGAGCTGGCGCTGGCGGACTGGCAGCAGCGCTGGGAGGCACTCAGTGCGGCGAGCGTCGAGCCACAGCGGGAAGCGGACGTGCAGCAGGCACGCATCCGTTCGCTGGAACAGAGTCTGGAGCGCGGCACGGAACGTCGGCGTCGACTGCGCGACGAGCGCACCCTGCTGGGCGAGGACGGTCCGTCCGAGCGCCTGGTCATGCTGGAAGAGCAGATTGCCGAAGACGAGTTGCTGCTGGAAGGCCTGGCCGAGCAGGAATTGCAGGTCGCCGAGGGTTTGCAGCGGCTGCGGGAAGAATTGCTGGGGCTGGCGGGCGAGCAGAGTCAGCGTCAGGGCGAGTTGCAGCGGCTGGAAGGTCGCATCGCCTCGCTGGAGGCCCTGCAGCAGGCGGCCCTCGCTCCCACAACCGGGGTAGCCCAGTGGCTCGCAGCCGAAGGGCTCGACCAGGCGCCGCAGCTGGCCGACGAGGTGCAGGTCACCCCCGGTTGGGAACTGGCTGTGGAAACCGTGCTGGGTAGCGATCTGCAGGCGGTCTGCCTGGATGATCTGGCGTCTCTGCGGCTCGACACCTTCGCCAGTGGCGCCCTGAACCTGGCGCTGCCCGGTTCGGTAGCGGTGGCGGTGGGCAGCCTGCTGGAGCAGGTGCAGGCACCGCGCGACCTGTCACCCTGGCTGGGTCAGGTGCTGATCGCGAACAGTTACGACGAAGCCCTGGCGCGGCGGCCGGCCCTGGCCCCAGGGCAGAGTCTGATCACGCCGGAAGGCTATTGGGTCTCCCGGCATTTCCTGCGTGTGCGGCGTGCTCAGGCGGCCGAAGGCAGTGTCCTGGCCCGCGGACGCGAACTGGAAGAGTTGCAGGCACGGCGCCTGGAGTTGAGCGAAGCGCTCGCCCTCCAAGAAGAACGGCTGGAAGAGCGTCGCGCGGCCCAGCAGCGGCTGGAAGGCGAGCGTGAAGAGGCGCGGCGGCGCCAGCAGCAGGAGCAGCAGCGGCTGGCCGAATCGCGCGCCCAGCTGTCTGCGCAACAGGCAAGGGCTGAACAGTTGAGCATCCGTCGTCGGCAGCTGGAGGCCGAGCTCAAGGATGTCGAGCAGCAGTTGGCGCATGAGCAGGAGGAGTTGGGCGAATGCCGGTTGCGCCTGCAGGACGCCCTGGATGCCATGGCCGTGGATACCGAGCAGCGCGCGCTATTGCAGGAACAGCGCGATCGTCATCGGCAGGCGGTGGAGGCGGCGCGCCAGCGCCAGCGCCAGGCTCAGGAACAACTGCATCAGCTGACGGTGCGGCTGACCACCCTGAGAGCCCAGCGTCAGTCGACCCTCCAGGCGCTGGAGCGGCTGGAGTTGCAGACCGCGCGCCTCGGCGAGCGCTGCGAGCAGCTCAATCTCAATCTGGAGGAAGGCGGCGAGCCCCTCGACGAATTACGCCTGCGCCTGGAAGAGTTGCTGGAGCGGCGCCTGCAGGTGGACGAGGAGCTGCGCACGGCGCGGCTGGCGCTGGAGGATGCCGATCGGGAGTTGCGTGATTTCGAGCGGCGGCGCCTGCAGGCGGAACAGCAGGCGACGCTGCTGCGCGGCCAGCTGGAGCAGCATCGCCTGGAGTGGCAGGGCCTGGCGACCCGGCGCAGTGGCTTCGCCGAGCAGCTGGCGGCCGACGGCTACGACCTGCCGACGGTGATCGCGACCCTGCCTGCGGAGGCCAGCGAAGCCGCCTGGGAAGAGCAGCTGGAGGCGGTTGCGGCGCGTATCGCCCGACTCGGGCCGATCAACCTCGCGGCCATCGACGAATATCAGCAGCAGGCCGAGCGCAAGACCTATCTCGATGCCCAGAATTCCGATCTGGTGGAGGCACTGGAGACCCTGGAAAGCGTCATTCGCAAGATCGATCGGGAGACCCGCAATCGTTTCAAGGATACCTTCGATCAGATCAATCATGGCCTGCAGGCCCTGTTCCCAAAAGTTTTCGGGGGTGGCAGTGCCTACCTGGAACTTACTGGGGAAGATTTACTCGATACCGGGGTTGCGATCATGGCGCGGCCGCCGGGCAAGAAGAACAGCACCATTCATTTGTTGTCGGGTGGCGAAAAGGCCCTGACGGCGCTGGCGCTGGTCTTTGCCATCTTCCAGTTGAATCCGGCGCCGTTCTGCATGCTCGATGAAGTGGATGCACCCCTGGATGACGCCAACGTCGGTCGCTATGCGCGGCTGGTCAAGAGCATGTCGGAGAAGGTGCAGTTCATTTACATCACGCACAACAAGATCGCCATGGAGATGGCCGATCAGCTGCTGGGGGTGACCATGCACGAACCGGGCTGTTCTCGGCTGGTGGCGGTGGATGTGGAAGAGGCGGTGGCCATGGTCGATGCCTAGTACCCCACAGCCTCGCGGCTTGGCGGTGTAAAGTTGGCAGCAGTCGTGCTAGCTTATGGCCGCGCTAGCGGTAAGTGGAAAAAGCTAGGAAGAACACTGACTTGGCGTAGGTTTCGGAGGTTTTGGAAAGACCTCGCAAGCGTCGACTTTCCAAAGTTTCCCGACGGGTGTCGGTCCATTATTTTCACAGGGGTATGTCTTTTTCATGGATATGGGTCTGCGCGAGTGGCTGATCATCATCGGCGTCATCGTCATCGCCGGTATTCTGTTCGATGGTTGGCGTCGCATGAGCGGCAAGGGCAAGCTCAAGTTCAAGCTTGACCAGTCGCTGAACAACCATCCGGAACACGAGGACGAGGATCCGGAAATCGTTGGCCCGACACGGGTGATAGAGCCCAAGGAGCCCTCCCTGGATGATCCGGGCGAGCCGACGCCACCGCGCTCCACCCAGCGCAAGCGCCGTGATGAACGCCGCGAAGAGCCCAGTGCCGACAGCTTCGACCTGTCCGCCAGCGATGAAAGCCTGGCAGGCCTGGCCGTCGATTCCGATGAAGTCGCCACCCGTGGTCGCGACAAGCCGCGCAAGGACAAGCCGCTGAGCAGCAAGGCACCCGAGCGCGAGCCGATCAGCGATCCCGTCGGCACGGGCAACAGCCAGGCGGCCATGGCGCCGGTGGACGAGGTGCTGGTGATCAACGTCATCTCCCGTGACGAGAAGGGCTTTTCCGGTCCAGCGCTGCTGCAGAGCATCCTGGAAAGCGGACTGCGCTTCGGCGACATGGATATCTTCCATCGTCACGAGAGCATGTCGGGCAATGGCGAGGTGCTGTTCTCCATGGCCAATGCCGTGCGTCCGGGCACCTTCGACCTGGATGCCATCGACGACTTCCATACCCCGGCGGTGAGCTTCTTCCTGGGTCTGCCCGGTCCGCGCCATCCCAAGCAGGCCTTCGACCTGATGGTGGCAGCGGCGCGCAAACTGTCGTCCGAGCTCAATGGCGAGCTGAAGGACGAGCAGCGCAGCGTCATGACCGCCCAGACCATCGAACACTATCGCCAGCGCATCGTCGATTTCGAGCGCAAGAGCCTGATGCTCAAGCGCTGATCGCGCCGGAGCGAACCAAGAGCAGCCTCGGCTGCTCTTTTTGTTTGTAAGTTTTGCCGCGGCGCCCTGGGTGCCGCCAGGGCCACCCCTGGGTGGCGACAGTGAGAGACCGCCATGACCGACGCCCAAGATGCCGTCAGCCGGATCGCCGCCCTGCGCAGCGAGATCGACGCCCACAACTACCGCTACTACGTGCTGGACGAGCCGAGCGTGCCCGATGCCGAGTACGACCGGCTGTTCGGCGAACTCAAGGCGCTGGAGGCCGAGCATCCCGAGTTGGTGACACCCGACTCGCCCACCCAGAGGGTGAGCGGCTCGGCCCTGGCCGCCTTTGGCACCATTCGCCATGAAGTACCCATGCTCAGCCTGGGCAACGCCTTCGCCGACGAGAACCTGCAGGATTTCGACCGCAGCGTGGGCAAGCGCCTGCGTGAGGAATTCGGCGAGACCGACTTCGCCGGACCGGATTCCGGTGTCGAGTACACCTGCGAGCCCAAGCTCGATGGGCTGGCGGTCAGTCTGCTGTACGAGAACGGCCTGTTGACCCGCGGCGCTACCCGCGGCGACGGTACCACCGGCGAAGACATCACCACCAATGTGCGCACCATCCGCAACGTCCCGCTGCGCTTGCAGGGCGAAGGGTGGCCGGCGGTGCTGGAGGTGCGTGGCGAGGTGTTCATGTCCCGTGCCGGTTTCGAGACGCTCAACGTCCGGGCCATGGAAAGCGGCGGCAAGACCTTCGCCAATCCGCGCAACGCCGCGGCCGGCAGTCTGCGCCAGCTGGATTCGCGGATCACCGCCCAGCGGCCGCTGGAGTTCTGCTGCTACGGTTTCGGGCGGGTCGAGGGCGGGACTCTGCCGGACACCCAGTACGACATTCTTCAGCAGCTCCGGGAGTGGGGCATTCCCATCAGTCGCGAACTGCGCAAGGTGCAGGGCGCTGAAGGTTGTCGGGCCTACTATCAGGACATCGGCCAGCGCCGCGATGCCCTGGCCTACGAGATCGATGGCGTGGTCTACAAGGTCAATCGACTCGACTGGCAGGGCGAGCTGGGTTTCCGCGCGCGGGAACCGCGCTGGGCGCTGGCGCACAAGTTTCCCGCCCGGGAAGAGCTGACCGAATTGCTCAATGTCGAATTCCAGGTGGGGCGTACCGGTGCCATCACCCCCGTGGCCCGGCTCAAGCCGGTGCAGGTGGCAGGCGTCACCGTGACCAACGCCACCCTGCACAACATGGACGAGATCGCCCGGCTGGGTGTGATGATCGGCGACAGCGTGATCGTGCGCCGCGCCGGCGATGTCATCCCGCAGATCATGCAGGTGGTGCCGGAGCGGCGACCGGCGGATGCCCGGCCGGTGGCGATCCCCACCCAGTGCCCGGTGTGCGGTTCGGCGGTGGAGCGTACCCAGCTGATCAAGCGCGGCAAGGGCAAGGAGTCGATCAGCGAAGGCGTGGTCTATCGCTGTGTCGGTCGCCTGGCCTGCCAGGCGCAACTCAAGCAGGCGATCATTCACTTCGCCTCGCGGCGCGCCATGGACATCGACGGCCTCGGCGATCGCATCGTCGAGCAACTGGTGGACCGCGACCTGGTGAAGTCCCCCGCCGATCTGTACACCCTTACCTACGAGCAGGTGGTCGCGCTGGAAGGCTTCGCCGAGGTGTCCAGTCGCAATCTGCTGGCGGCCATCGAAGCCAGCCGCCAGCCGACGCTGGCCCGCTTCATCTTCGCCCTCGGCATCCCCGAGGTGGGCGAAGAGACCGCCAAGCGCCTGGCACGCGCCCTGGGCAGTCTGCAGCGCATTCGCGAGGCGCTGCCGGAGGTGCTGGTCTATCTGCCGGACATCGGGCCGGAGGTGGCCTTCGAGATCCACAACTTCTTCCAGTCCGCGCACAACCGCGAGGTTCTGGAGGCGCTGCTGGCCAACGGCATCGCGCTGGCGGACGAGGGTGAGGTGCACGCCGAATTCTCCGGCTATGCCGCCTTCGCCGACTTCCTCGACGAGTTGCACATTCCCTCTCTGGGCAAGACCGGCGCCAAGACCCTGGCCGCTGCCTTTCCCAGCCTGGCGGCCCTGATCGAGGGCTCGCAGGACTGGCTGACCTTCAAGACCCTCGCCGGTCTCAACGAGCGGGCCAAGCAGGGGCTGCGTGAGTACTTCGCCGAGGCGGACAACGTCGCCCGGGCGCTGGCCATCGAGGCCCAGCTCAAGGCCTTCGGCATGCACTGGGAAAGCACCCGGCAGGCCGTGCAGGGCCTGCCGTTCGCCGGCCAGACCTGGGTGCTCACCGGAACGCTGGAGGCCATGAGTCGCGACGAGGCCAAGGAGCGCCTGGAGGCATTGGGCGCCAAGGTCTCGGGTTCGGTCTCGGCCAAGACCGCCGTGGTGGTCGCCGGTCCGGGGGCGGGGTCCAAGCTGACCAAGGCGAACGAGCTGGGAGTGAAGGTGCTGGACGAGGACGCCTTCCTGCAGATCCTCGAGGCCCAGGGCGTTCGCTAACGAGAGGAGCAAGCTCCGGTCGTGTGGACAATACCTGCGGCCGAGGCGGCTCGTGTTCACTGGATCTGGTACGGGTGGTCCGATCCTGTGGCCGCCTTGCTCAATACCCTTGTCTGGCTATCGCTAGTAAAAGGTCGTAGGCGTTTGATCCGGAGCGGGACAGTTTTGCCGTTCCAGGTATTATCCGTTGTCCCTTGGCGAACCTAAGTCCTTGTATGGCTTGCAACTTCGCCCCAACCGCGTAGAATGATGCACCTCACCTCAGGGTGAGGCGTTATGGTGGCTCTGTCGGTCCCCCCGCAACGATCAACCGTGAACCCGGTCAGGCCCGGAAGGGAGCAGCCGCAGCGGTGATGTCGTGTGCCGGGGTGTGGCTGGCAGGGCCACCTCCATTTCTGCCCCCCGCTTTTCCTCTTCCTGCTTTTCACCTTCCTTTCCTGTCTCGCCTTCCAGCGCTCCGCGAAGTACGCCACACGGCTTTCGTGATGAAATGCACTGTTTTGGTTCATGGCTCTGTGCCATCATGCGCACCGCACCATCATTACTGGACGAATGTCCAAGGATTCATCGTGAAGAACGGACTCGAAAGCGCAGGACGCGCCCTTAGCAATGGCCTCCATCCCTATCGTGTCGACTGCCGGCGCGACACCGAGGCGACGCTGGTCGCGCAGATTCACCACCCCTTGGAGCCCCTGCTGCTGATCAGGATCGACCTGACCAACGAGGAGGCGAACAACCCCTTCAAGATGAACGCCATCGTGAGCCGCCTGCGCAGCCAGCTGGATGCCCTGGCAGCCTATGTCTCCAGCGTTGTCCTGGCCGACGGCGAAGACCACTGTCGACGTGCCTGAAACGGCTTTTTGCGTGCCGTTTTCCCTCCTGATCGCTTGAAAATGCGCCTGGCTGCCTCCATCTGGTGAGGTAGTCGCCGTCCGCGTGGCGGCGTCCCGATGCCACGCCGCGGGATGCAATCGCGGCCCCTCTTCGTTAGCATGTGCTCCCCCCCACGTCTTCTCCTGATCAGGTCTCGATGAGTTACCAGGTTCTTGCGCGCAAATGGCGCCCGCGGTCGTTCCGCGAAATGGTCGGCCAGACCCATGTGCTCAAGGCGCTGATCAATGCGCTGGATAACGAGCGGCTGCACCATGCCTATCTGTTCACCGGCACCCGCGGGGTGGGCAAGACCACCATCGCGCGGATCCTGGCCAAGTGCCTGAATTGCGAAACCGGCGTCAGCTCGACGCCCTGTGGCAGCTGCTCGGTGTGCCGCGAGATCGATGAAGGCCGCTTCGTCGACCTCATCGAGGTGGACGCCGCCAGCCGCACCAAGGTGGAAGACACTCGCGAGCTGCTGGAGAACGTGCAGTACGCACCGTCCCGCGGTCGCTACAAGGTGTACCTCATCGACGAGGTGCACATGCTTTCCACCCACAGCTTCAACGCCCTGCTCAAGACGCTGGAAGAGCCACCGCCCCACGTCAAGTTCCTGCTCGCCACCACCGATCCGCAGAAGCTGCCGGTTACCATTCTCTCGCGCTGCCTGCAGTTCTCGCTGAAGAACATGCCGCCGGAGCGGGTCGTTGCCCACCTGCAGCAGGTGCTCGCCGCGGAAGGCATTCCCTTCGAGGACGATGCGCTCTGGCTGCTGGGTCGTGCGGCCGATGGCTCCATGCGCGATGCCATGAGCCTGACCGATCAGGCGATCGCCTTTGGCGAGGGCAAGGTGCTGGCCGCCGATGTGCGCGCCATGCTCGGGACCCTCGATCATGGCCAGGTCTATGACGTACTCCAGGCCTTGCTGGAAGGCGATGGTCGCGCAGTGCTGGACGCGGTTCGCCATCTGGCCGAGCAGGGCCCCGACTGGGGCGGGGTGCTGGCCGAGCTGCTCAATGTGCTGCACCGCGTGGCCATCGCCCAGGTGCTGCCCGATGCGGTGGACAACGGCCAGGGCGATCGCGAGCGGGTGCTGAGCCTGGCGCAGACGCTGCCGGCGGAGGATGTCCAGTACTACTACCAGCTGGGTCTGGTTGGCCGGCGCGATCTGCCGCTGGCTCCGGAGCCGCGCCATGGCTTCGAGATGGTCCTGCTGCGCATGTTGGCCTTCCGGCCTGCCGGCGCGGCGATTACCGAGCGACCGGCACTAAAGACGACGGGAGCCAGCCCGGCCACGGCTGACTCCAACCCCCGTCCGGTGGCCGCGGCGGTTCCGGTGGCCGCAACGCCTGCCCCCAGGCCTCAGGCAACCCCTGCGCCTGCTCCCGAGTCGTCACCTGCAAGTAATACCACCCCTATGGAAGTGCCGGTCGATCTTCCCTGGGAGGAGGCTGGGCAAGCAGAGGTCAAGGCGGCAGCGGCGCCAGCCCCCGCAGCGGTGATACAGGTCGCTGCGCCCGCCGCTCAGGCGGCGCCCAGCGCCGCGCCCACGCCACGGGTCGAGACGACGCCGGACGCCACGGTGATCGCCGAACTGCCGGCGGACACCGCTGGTGACGATCTGGATGGTGACGAAGAGCCGCCACCCGCCGAGGATTACTACGAGGTGGGGCTGGACGACTATCTCGACAGCCTCGGCGAGCCGACTGCCGAAGCGGTGGCCGCGGCGCCGGCGCCGGCGGTGCAACCGGCCACGGGCCTGGCAGCCGATTGGCAGGCGTTGTTCCCCGATCTCAAGCTGGGCGGACTGACCGCCAGTATCGCTGCCAACTGCACCCTGGTAGCCATGGACGGCGATCGCTGGCACCTGCATCTGGATCCGGCGCAGAGCGCCCTGTTCAATGCCAACCAGCAGCGCCGGCTCAACGATGCCCTGAACCAGCAGCAGGGACGCCCCATTACGCTCGAGGTCACCATCCAGACCCCCGAGCAGGAGACGCCCGCCCAGGCCGCCGCGCGGCGCCGGGCGGAGCGGCAGCGGCAGGCGGAGTTGTCGATCCAGGACGACCCGCTCATCCGCCAGATGATGCAACAGTTCGCCGCCACGGTGCGCGCGGGTACCATCGAGCCGGTCGACACCCAAGCCTGACCGGTTTTCCATTCATAGTTCGAGGTAGCAGACATGATGAAAGGTGGCATGGCCGGCCTGATGAAGCAGGCCCAGCAGATGCAGGAAAAGATGCAGAAGATGCAGGAAGAGCTGGCAAACGCCGAAGTGACCGGTCAATCCGGCGCCGGCCTGGTCAGCGTCGTCATGACCGGCCGACACGACGTCAAGCGCGTCAGCCTGGACGACAGCCTGATGCAGGAAGACAAGGAAATCCTCGAAGACCTGATCGCCGCCGCGGTGAACGACGCCGTGCGCAAGATCGAGCAGAACAGCCAGGACAAGATGTCCGGCATGACCTCCGGGATGCAGCTGCCGCCCGGCTTCAAGATGCCTTTCTAGGTTGTTTCAGCTGCGGGTGTCCGTCGGGCACCCGTTTCTCCCGCCTTCCAGTACGGTAGTCCATGAGCTTCAGTCCCCTGATTCGCCAATTGATCGATGCGCTCCGGGTCCTGCCCGGGGTCGGCCAGAAGTCCGCCCAGCGCATGGCCCTGCAACTGCTCGAACGCGAACGCCAGGGTGGCCAGCGCCTGGCCAGTGCCCTCAGCGCCGCCATGGAAGGGGTCGGGTACTGCCAGCGCTGCCGCACCCTGAGCGAAGACGAGATCTGCGGCTTCTGCGCCGACAGCCGCCGTGACGACAGCATCCTCTGTGTGGTGGAAGGCCCCATGGATGTCTTCGCCGTGGAGCAGACCGGCTATCGCGGGCGCTACTTCGTGCTCAAGGGGCACCTGTCGCCCATCGACGGCCTGGGCCCGGACGCCATCGGCGTACCCGAGCTCGAACGGCGTGTCAGCGAGGGCGGTTTCCAGGAAATGATCATCGCCACCAACCCCACGGTGGAAGGCGAGGCGACCGCCTACTACATCGCCCAACTGCTGGCGCCCAAGGGCCTGACCATTTCCCGCATCGCCCATGGCGTGCCCCTGGGTGGCGAACTGGACCTGGTCGACGGCGGTACCCTGACCCACGCCTTTGCCGGGCGCAAGCCGATAGCGCTCTAGCACTGCGCTGTCCCGTCGCTGCGAGACGGCGACAGGCCTGTATCTTGTGATCGAGAAGCATTATCATTATCGGAAGTCAGCTGCTTCCGAGGATGGTGATGCAGACGCTCGAGTCCGACCGGCACGGACATATCCGGACCCTCTACCTGGACCACCATGGCTGGCTGCGCGAGCGGCTGCAGCGGCGGTTGGGCTGCCTGGGGCAGGCGGCCGATCTGGCTCAGGATACCTTCGTGCGGCTGCTGGCCCGGGAAGCCGAGCTGGAACGCCTGCGTGAACCCCGTGCCTTCCTGGCGACCGTCGCCCAGGGCCTGCTGGCCAACCACTGGCGGCGCCAGGCCCTGGAGCGCGCCTACCTCGATGCCCTCGCCGCGCAACCGCAGGCCGTGCAGCCTTCGCCGGAAGCCCAGGCCCTGATCCTGGAAACCCTCACCGAACTCGATGCGCTGCTCGATCGCCTGCCCGGCCGGGTGCGCCAGGCCTTCTTGCTGGCGCAACTGGAGGGGCTCACCTATGGCGTCATCGCCGAGCGGCTGGGCGTGTCGGAGCGGATGATCAAGAAGTACATGGCCCAGGCCATGCTGCACTGCCTGGAACTGGTGTCTTGAACGGGCTGATCCCCGGTCGTGGCGGACCTCTGGAGGAAGCGGCGGTGTGGTTCGCCGAACTGGCTGCCGACGAGGTGGACCCCGTTACCGAGCGGGCCTGGGAACGCTGGTTGCAGGCGGATAGCCGCAACGCCGTGGCCTGGGCGCGGGTGGAGGAAATCAGTGCGCGCTTCACCGGTCTGCCTGCGTCCGGGCGAATGGCCCTGGCGCGGCGCGAGTCCCTGGGACGGCGCCGGGCGCTCAAGGTGCTGGGATTGACCCTGGGTGGTCTGGCGCTGGGCTGGGCGCGGCCGGACGACTGGCGGCTGGGGCAGGACGCCGACCTGAGCACGGCGATCGGCGAGATCCGTGCCTTCGACCTGGCCGGCGGGGTGCGCGTCTGGCTCAACACCGACAGCCAACTCGCGCGCGGCGCCACGGCGGATCACTGGCGCTTGCTGCGCGGCGAGGCGTTGTTCGAAAGCCGCGGGGGGACGGCTCCCATGGTGCTGGAGGCGATGCCAGGCCGGGTGCGCTTCGGGGCGGGCTGCTGCGCGGTCCAGGCGCGTGACGAGGGATTGGAGGTGGCAGCCTATCGTGGGGCTCTGCAGCTGCTGCCACGCCAGGCCCGGCCCGAGAGCCTGACGCAAGGGACCCGGGCGCTGATGACGGCTACCGCCGTACAGCCGCTAGGCCCGGTCGATCCGGGGCGGCAACTCTGGCGCCAGGGGCGGCTGGTGGTCGACGACTGGTCGCTGGCGGCGCTGGTGGCGGAGCTGGGTCGCTATCGACCGGGCCTGCTGACCTGCACCGCCACGGTCGCCCACTTGCGGGTAGTCGGCAGCTATCCGCTGGCGGATACCGATCGCGCGCTGGCGGCCCTGGCCGACAGCCTGCCGGTACGGGTGGAACGGCGCCTGCCCTGGTGGGTGCAGATCGTGCCCGCCTGAAAAAATATGGCGCGGGTGGTTCCCCTTTTTCGCGCTCGTGGGGCTTGGGGGAAACGATCTCCGTTTCGAGGCCCTCCATGCATCGCGATACCCGTTTCACCCTGCATCCGCTGCGCCGCGCCCTGCGCATCTTCGCCCTGACCATGCCGCTGGGCATCACCGGCCTGGCCATGTCCCCGGGCCTGGCCCAGGCGGCGCCCCTGGCGCAGGAATACCGCATCGAGGCGGGCAGTCTGGCCACGGTGGTGAGCACCTTCGCCGCCCAGAGCGGCGTACTGCTGTCGGCCCCCGCCCAGGGGCTGGAAGGTCGGCGCAGTCCGGGGCTGCAGGGCCGCTACACACCGGCCGACGGCTTCCAGCAGATTCTCCAGGGCAGTGGCCTGCAGGCGGTGCGGCAGACCGATGGCAGTTATCGCCTGGAGTCGGCGACCGCGACCGGAGTGACCTCCCTGAGTGACACCACGGTGACCGGCTTCGCCCTGGGCAATGCCCTGGGCGAGACCGATGGCTACCTGGCGACCCATAGCGACGTGGCCACCAAGACCAGCAAGGGCCTGCTGGAAACCTCCCAGTCGGTCTCGGTGGTGACCCGCGAGCAGATCGATGACCAGGGTGCCAAGACCGTGCAGCAGGCCATGAGGTACACCCCGGGCATCTTCACCGGCCAGATCGGCGCCTCCAATCGCTACGACTACGTGGTGATGCGCGGCTTCGCCGACAACAGCGTCGATAATGTCTTTCTCGACGGCCTCAAGACCATGGGCGACAGCGGCACCTTCAGCTCGCTGCAGGTCGATCCCTATTTCCTCGAGCGCATTGACGTGGTGAAGGGGCCGGCGTCGGTGCTCTATGGCCGCAGCCTGCCGGGCGGTCTGGTGGCCCTGACCAGCAAGAAGCCGCTGTACCAGCCCTATCATCAGGTCCAGGCCACCCTGGGCAATCTCGGCCAGCATGGCGCCGGCTTCGATTTCGGCGGTCCGCTGGACGGGGAGGGGCGCATCGCCTATCGCCTGGTGGGTCTGGCGCAGCACAGCGACACCCAGTTCGACCATGTGGAAGAAGAGCGTTACGCCCTGGCGCCCAGCCTGGCCATCGACCTGAGCGACGATACCACCCTGACCCTTCAGGCCTATCTGCAAAAGGACCCGGATGGCGGCTACCACAGTGGCGTACCAGCCGAAGGCAGCCTCTATCGCCGCAATGGCCGCTACATCAGCAACCACTTTTTCGACGGCGAACCCGACCACGACAAATTCGAACGCACCCAGCAGATGGTTGGCTATCAGTTCGAGCACAGATTCAACGACGTCTGGAGCGCGCGGCAGAACTTCCGCTACGCCAAGTCGCGGGTCGAGCTGGAGCAGGTCTATGGCTACGGCTATGTTGGCGACAGCAACCTGCTCAATCGCTATTACTCCGGCGGCCGCGAGAACCTGCACGCCTATACCCTGGACAATCTGGTGCAGGCGGACTTCGACTGGGCCGGCAGCCGCCATACCCTGCTCGCCGGACTGGATTACCAGCGTCGCTGGACCCATGTGGATTGGCCCAGCGGCACGGCGGATGCCCTGGACGCCTTCGCGCCGAACTACGGTGGCCAGGTGACTATCTCCCCCGGCAGCGAGTACCGTCGCGAACTTCAGCAAACCGGCGTCTACCTGCAGGATCTCATCGAGCTGGATCGCTGGCGCTTTTCCCTGGGTCTACGCCAGGACTGGGTGGAAATCGGCATCGAGGATCGCCTGGCGGGCACCCGCAGCAGTGCGCGCCGTGGCCAGGCCAGCGGCCGTGCCGGAGCGCTCTATCTGTTCGACAACGGCCTGGCGCCCTACCTGAGCTATTCCACCTCCTTCAATCCCAACGCCTACAACGACGCCGCGGGCAATCCCCTGGAGCCCACCGAGGGCAAGCAGTGGGAGTTGGGCCTTAAGTACCAGCCGCCGGGCAGCGCCAGCTTCTATACCGCCTCGCTGTTCCATATCACCCAGGAAAACGTGGCGACCAAGCTGCCCCAGGAGGACTTCTATTCCTCGGTGGGCGAGATTCGCTCGCGTGGCCTGGAGCTGGAGGGCCATCTGCAGCTGGCCGAGCGCCTCAAGCTGCTGGGCAGCTACACCTTCACCGACATCGAGTACACCCAGGCGCTGGATGGCACCCAGGGCAACACGCCGAACCAGGCGCCTCGGCACCAGGCGTCGCTGTGGGGTGAGTACGAGCTGGCTGGACCGCTGGCAGGGTTCAGCATCGGCGCCGGCGCACGCTACGTGGGCACCAGTTGGGCGGACAAGGCCAACACTCGCAAGGTGCCGGCCTACACCCTGGTGGACGCCATGCTCGCCTATGACTTCACCCGTCTGGGGTTGCCGGGGCTGACCGCGCGGGTCAATGCCAACAACCTCATGGGCAAGGACTATGTGGCGTCCTGCTACAGCCTAGACTTCTGCTATTTCGGGGAGGAGCGCAACGTGACCGCGACGGTCAGCTACAGCTTCTAGACGGGCCGGGCGCCTGCCGCTGACTGAGCGGCAGGCGCCAGCCGTCAGCCTTCCAGCTGACCGCCCGCGAGGGCGCAGAGGCGGGCGGAGTCGAGGATGCGTACTTCCTTGCCCTCGGCCGCCAGCACACCGCTCTGCTGGAAGCGGGTGAACACCCGCGACACGGTTTCCACCGCCAGGCCGAGGAAGTTGCCGATCTCGTTGCGCGACATGCTCAGGCGGAATTGCTGGGCGGAAAAGCCGCGGGCATGGAAGCGCGCGGAGAGATTGACCAGGAAGGTGGCGATGCGCTCGTCGGCACTCTTCTTCGACAGCAGCACCATCATCTGCTGGTCGTCGCGGATCTCCCGGCTCATCACCCGCAGCAGCTGGCGGCGCAGTTGCGGCAGCTGTTCGGAGAGTTCATCCAGGCGCTCGAAGGGGATCTCGCAGACGGTGGTGGTCTCCAGCGCCCGGGCCGAGACCGGATAGCGCTCGGTGTCCATGCCCGACAGGCCGACCAGTTCGCTGGGCAGGTGGAATCCGGTGATCTGCTCCTCCCCGGCATCGCTCAGGCTGCTGGTGCGCAGGGCGCCGGAGCGCACCGCATAGACCGAGCCGAAGGTATCGCCCTGGCGGAACAGGTGGTCACCCTTGGCCAGCGGCCGGCCTCGCTTGACGATCTGGTCAAGGGCATCCAGGTCTTTCAGATCGAGCGACAGCGGCAGGCACAGCGAGGCGAGGCTGCAATCCTTGCAATGGGCCTGGGCGTTGCGCAGCTTGAGGGGCTCGGTCATGGGGGAAGATCGCTTCTCGTCTGGTTCCAAAAGTCTAACTTTAGCAGTGGTGGCAGGCATGGGTCATATCACCTGGGAAAAGCGCTGCTTGTCATGGTCCGCCAGGTAGCGGTCGAACAGCATGCACAGGGCACGGATCAGCAGGCGGCCCGGCGCCAGCACCTGCACGCCGCGGGCATCGAGACGGATCAGGCCGTCGGCGGCCATGGCTTCCAGGTGCGGCCAGGCATCGGCGAAGTACTGGCGGAAATCCAGTTCGCAGCTGCGCTCGATGGCGGCGAAATCCAGCTGGAAATGGCAGATCAGCTGGGCGATCACCGCGCCGCGGATGCGATCGTCCCGCGAGCGACGCAGGCCGCGGGCCACCGCCAGTTCGCCCTGGCCCAGGCGTGCCTGGTAGCGGGCGAGGTCCGGGGTGTTCTGGCAGAGCACCTCGCCCACCTGGCTGATGGCGGAGACGCCCAGGCCGAGCAGGTCGCAATGGCCGTGGGTGGTGTAGCCCTGGAAGTTGCGCTGCAGGGTGCCGTCTTCCTGGGCGATGGCCAGGTCATCGTCGGGCAGGGCGAAGTGATCCATGCCGATGTAGCGATAAC
This sequence comes from Pseudomonas flavocrustae, assembly GCF_029872515.1. Classification (NCBI taxonomy): domain Bacteria; kingdom Pseudomonadati; phylum Pseudomonadota; class Gammaproteobacteria; order Pseudomonadales; family Pseudomonadaceae; genus Pseudomonas; species Pseudomonas flavocrustae. The sequence continues at coordinate 552,321 of NZ_JAPDIQ010000002.1, forward strand.
CCGCGGCCAGCAGCTGTTCCACGGTGCGCTGCAGCATCTCCAGCTTGGCCGCGGGGTCCGGCAGCTCGCTGGCTTCGATGCGCCGCTGCGGCGGAAAGCGCTGCGGCAGATGGGCGTAGTTGAACACCGACAGCCGATGCGGCTGCAATTCCAGCACCCGCTCCACGGTGTGGGCGAAGCTGGCCGGGGTCTGCCGCGGCAGCCCGTAGATGAGGTCCAGGTTGATGGAGCGATAGTCGAGGGCGCGAGCGGCCTCCACCAGGGTGCGGGTGTCGTCGAAGGGCTGCAGGCGATTGATCGCCAGCTGCACCTGCAGGTCAAGGTCCTGGACGCCGAAGCTGACGCGGTTGAAGCCCAGCTCGCGCAACAGGCCCATGGTGCTCCAGTCGGCTTCGCGCGGATCGATCTCGATGGAGTAGTCGCCGCGGTCGTCGTCGGCCAGGGTGAAGTGGCGGCGCAGGTCGGCCATCAGCTCGCGCAGCTGCATGGGATTGAGAAAGGTCGGGGTGCCGCCGCCGAGGTGCAGCTGTTCCACCCGCTGCCCGCCATCCAGGTGCCGGCTGGTGAGGATCATCTCCTGGCGCAGGGCGTGGAGGTAGGCGGCGCTGCGGCTGCGGTCCTTGGTGATGACCTTGTTGCAGGCGCAGTAGTAGCAGATGTTGGCGCAGAAGGGCACGTGCAGGTAGAGCGACAGCGGCCGTCCGGCTTGGCGGCTCAGGCGCAGGGCGCCGAGCAGGTCGAAGGGGCCGATGCCGTCGTGGAATTGCACGGCGGTGGGGTAGGAGGTGTAGCGGGGGCCGGCGCGATCGTAGCGGGCGATGAGGTCGGCGTCCCAGGCGAGGGCGGCTGTCATGCCGGGCTCCAGTGGTTTCGAGGCGCCCAGTGTGAGGGGCGGGCTCCTGGCTTTATTGATCCAGATCAATAAAGGCCGGGTTAAGCTCTGGCGTTTTGACGAGGAGTGGCCCATGGCAGACGAGTTGTACCTCGACAGCTTTCGCGAATGCCGACCAGCGGGTGAACCCTTGGCGACCCTGTTGCTGGCTCATGGGGCGGGGGCGGGGATGGACAGCCCCTTCCTGCAGCAACTGGCCGAGGAGCTGGCCCGGCGCGAGATCCGGACCCTGAGATTCGACTTCCCCTACATGGCGCGCGCGCGCGCCGAGGGCAAACGGCGCCCGCCGAATCCGGCCCCCGTCCTGCTGGAGCACTGGCGGGCCATGGTCGCCACCTGGCGCGCGGCAGAAGGCGGACCGCTGTGGCTGGCGGGCAAGTCCATGGGCGGGCGGATGGCCAGTCTGCTGGCCGATGAACTGGACGCGGCGGGCCTCATCTGCCTGGGCTATCCCTTCCATCCGGCGGGCAAGCCCGAACGGCTGCGCACCGACCACCTGGCGACCCTGGCAACACCGACGCTGATCGTCCAGGGCGAGCGGGATGCCCTGGGCTCGCGGGAGGAGGTGGCGGGCTATGCCCTGGCGCCAAGCATCCGGGTGCAGTGGATCGCCACCGCGGATCATGATCTCAAGCCGCTCAAGCGCAGCGGCCTGAGCCATTCCCAGGCGCTGGTGGAGACGGCGGCCTGGGTGGCGGCCTTCGTGGGGACCAGCGGCTAGATGACCCGGAAGCCGCTGGTGCCATCCCGCCGCAACTGCTCGACCAGGCCGAATTCCCAGTCCAGGTAGGCCTGCATGGCCTCGCGCGGGGCGTCGGTGCCCTCGTAGGGGCGTCGGTAGCGATCGCGCCGGGTCGACAGCAGCCGCGTCTCGCCGCCTTCCACCGGCAGGCCGGCGGCCAGCCAGGCCGCGGTGCCGCCCTCCAGCAGCAGGACCGGCCGGTCGGTGGTGGCCTGGACGTCGAGGGCGGCGAAGGCGGCCAGTTGGCCACTGCCACAGGTGAAGACATAGCGCTCGGCGGGTGGCAGCGCTGCCGGCAGATCGGCACGCAGCACCCAGGCGGCGCCCGGGATATGCCTCTGCACATAGTTGGCGCTGGCGGTGACATCCACTACCAGGGTGCCCGGCTCGGCCAGCCATTCCTGCAGCCGCGTCACCGAGATGCGCTCCACCGGCCCCGGCGTGGGCACCGGTGCCTGCCAGGGGCCAGTGGCGCTCAGGGCGCCGGGCGGGATGGCGTCGACCACCGCCACCGTCCAGCCCATCTGCGCCAGCCAGGAGGCGCTCATGTTGGCGCGCACGCCGTCGTCGTCCACCAGCGCCAGGCGGGCGCCACGCACCGGGGCGCTGTGATCGGTCTCCTGGACCAGCTGGCCACCCGGTGTCGAGCGGGCGCCGGGCAGGTGGCCGGCGGCGAATTCCTCGGGGGTGCGCACATCGATCAGGTAGTTCGTCCGCTGCGCCTCGGCGCGCCAGGCCGCCAGTTCGCTGAAGGGCAGGCGGGCGACGCCGGCGCGATCGGCGACCTGGCGGGCGCGGGTCGCGGCGGTCGCCCGGGTCGCCGGACTCACCGCACCGAAGCGGCGTTGCTGGCCATGTTCCAGGGTCTGGCCGGCCAGGGTCCAGCCGATGGTGCCATTGCGCAGGGCGGCCACCGGATTGGGAATGCCGGCGTTGATCAGCGACTGGGCGCCGATCAGGCTGCGGGTGCGACCAGCGCAGTTGACGATGACCCGGGTGCGCGGATCGGGTGCCAGCTCGGCCACCCGCAGCACCAGTTCGGCACCTGGCACGCTGACCCCGCCGGGAATGCTCATGGTCTGGTATTCCTCGAAACGGCGGGCGTCGAGGATCACCAGGTCGGCGTCCTGATCCAGCAGCGTCCGGACCTCCTCGGCGGGCAGCGAAGGGGTATGGCGCCGGGCTTCCACCAGTTCGCCAAAGGCCTTGCTCGGCACGTTGACGTCGATGAAGAGTTCGCCGCCGCTGGCGCGCCAGCCCGCCAGGCCACCTTCGAGCAGGGCCACGTCGGTATAGCCCAGGGCGTGCAGGCGTTCGGCCGCGCGTTCCGCCAGACCCTCGCCATTGTCGTAAAGGGTAATGGCCACGTCGCGCCGCGGCAGCCGCGACCAGGCCTCCAGCTCCAGGCGCGACAACGGCAGATTGGCGGCCCACAACGGATGGCCGGCGGCAAAGGGGTCTTCCTCGCGGACGTCGAGCAGGGCGACCTCGGTGCCGGCGAGCAGGGCCTGGCGGATGTCCTCGGCGGTGCGGATGGCGGTCATGGTGTGGCGGTCTCCTGGGACAGATCCCACAGGTTGGGCAGCTGGCGATTGGTGTAGCCGGAGATGAAGGGCTTTTCCTGGCCATCCGCGGCATAGACGGCGCGGCGCACGGCGCCGATGTTGCCGCCATAGACGTGGATGCTTATGGAGGTGCGGTCGGCATAGGCGTTGCTGACCTGGTGGATGTCACCCACCCGCGGCGAGACCGCTTCCACCTGGCCCGGCTCCAGGCGCACGGGCGCGCCTTCCGGCAGCAGGCGGCCGGCGGGGTCGCGGGCGAAGCCCTGGGCGATCTCGGCGCCGCGCAGCATGCCGATCAGGCCCCAGGTGCGGTGGTCATGCACCGGCGTGGCCTGGCCCGGACCCCAGACGAAACTCACCACCGAGAAGCGCTGGCGGGCATCGGCATGCAGCAGGTACTGGCTGTAGCGCTCGGGGCGGGGCAGGGCGCAGTCCTCGGGCAGCCAGTCGTCATGGCGCACCAGCTCGCCGAGCAGGGCGGCGCCGCGCTGCAGCAGCTGCGCTTCGGCAGGGTGTTCGTCGACCAGGGTGGCGAGGTCATGCAGGAACAGGCGCAGGCGGTCGAGCCTAGGGATCATGGCGAGCTCCACGGAGACGGCGGGTGGACAATGATCGCCATTAAAGCAAGGTCAGGGCCCAGCGCCTTAGATCGATTGGTTCTGTACTGAAAACAAGTTTTCGCATATTTATCTATTTTTGTTATCCAAAATGAGCATATTAGGTTATGCGCAATCGATATTTCTGTCTCGGTGACTCACAACGTTAGGTTCTAAGCAGACCAGGGCAACGCCCGTCGCCCTGGCGCCTCTTCTGCTTTCGGAGCCGCTGCATGACCGCCTTCCAGAACGCCCTCGCCAGCGTCCGCGCCCAGGTATCCGCCGCCGAATGGGAGGCGCGGGTCAAGCTCGCCGCCGCCTATCGCCTGACTGCCCGCGAACGCTGGACCGACCATATCTACACCCACTTCTCACTACGGGTGCCGGGCCCGGAGGCGCACTTCCTGATCAATCCCTTCGGCCAGACCTTCGACGAGATCACCGCCTCTTCGCTGGTAAAGGTGGACCTCGATGGCGAAATCGTCCTCGACCCCACCGGGCTCGGCATCAACCCGGCCGGCTACGTGATCCACAGCGCCATCCACCGTGCCCAGCCGGACCTCCATGCGGTGCTGCACACCCACACGGCCGCGGGCATCGGCGTCTCCGCTCAGCGCGGTGGGCTACTCATGCTTTCCCAGCACGCCATGAGGTTCTTCGGCCGCCTGGCCTATCACGGCTACGAGGGCGTGGCCCTGGATCTGGACGAGCAGAGTCGGCTGGTGGCCGACCTCGGGGCGCACCCGGCGATGATCCTCTGCAACCATGGGTTGCTGACCGTGGGCGCCAGTCTGGAAGAGGCCTTCTGGCACCTCTATTACCTGGAGCGTTCCTGCGCGGCGCAGCTGGCGGCCCAGAGCGGCGGTGCCGAGCTGGTGATCGCCGCGGACGCCGTGGCGCAGAAGGTCAGCGACCTCATCCCCGGCAACCTGGCGCGCGGCGCCCATGTCCGCCACTGGGAGGCGGCGGTACGCCAACTGGAGCGCCACGAGGGCCGGGAGTACGCGCAATGAGGCGCTTGCTTGCCACGCTGGGCCTGGCGCTGCTGCTGGGGCAGGCCCAGGCGGAGCCGGATCTCTCCGGGGTGACCCTGGTGCTGGGCGACCAGGCCCGCGGTCTGCGCGCCATGATGGAAGCCGCCGGTACCCTCGAAGGCGCGCCCTACCGCTACCGCTGGGCCAACTTCCAGGGCGCCGCGCCGCTGTTCGAGGCCCAGCGCGTCGGCGCGGTGGATACCTCCTACGCCGGGGACCTGCCGGTGCTGATGGCCGCGTCCGGCGGCGTGCCGCTCAAGCTGATCGCCACCAATGTCGGCTATCCCCAGGCCAATGGTCTGCTGGTACAGAAGGATTCGCCGATCCGTTCGGTCAAGGACCTCAAGGGGCGTACCGTGGTGGTGTCCTCGGCAAAGGGCAGCATCTCCCAGCATCTGCTGTATGCCGCACTCGAAGAGGCTGGCGTCAGGCGCGACGAGGTAACGGTCAAGTTCGTGCTGCCCACCGATGCCAGCGCTGCCTTCAATGCCGGGCAGATCGACGCCTGGGCCACCTTCGATCCCTATCTCGGCATCGCCGAACAGCACGGCGCTCGGCTGCTGCGCGATGGCCAGGGGCTGACCACCGCCCTGGGCTTTCTCACCGCCACCCCAGCGTCGCTGGAGGACCCGGCCAAGCGCGCCGCCATCGCCGATTTTGCCGGGCGCCTGGCTCAGGCGCGGGCCTGGGCGGTCGCTCATCCGCAGGACTATGCCCGGGTCTACGCCGAGCTGACGCGCCTGCCGGAAGGTGCCGCGGTGGCCATTTCCACCCGCACCTCCCGTGGCCTGCGTCCGGTGCAGGCAGCAGACGTCGCCGCGGTGCAGCAGGTGGCCGATCTCTTCAGCGAACTCCAGGTGCTGCCCAAACCGGTCGACGTCGCCGCCCTGGCCGATGCCAGTGTCTTTACCCAGGAAGCCAAACCATGACCTTCATCCGCCGTACCCTGCTGGCGCTACCGCTGCTGCTCGCCGCCAGCGCGGCCCTGGCCGCCGAGACCCTGACCCTGCGCATCGCCGACCAGAAGGGCAACATGCGCGCCCAGCTGGAGGCGGCCGACGGCCTGCGCGAGCTGCCGGGCTATCGCATCCAGTGGGCGGAATTTCCCGCCGCCGCGCCGCTGGCCGAGGCGCTCAATGCGGGCGCGGTGGATGCCGGCATCATCGGTGATGGCCCGCTGCTGTTCGCCCTGGCCGCCGGCGCGCCGGTCAAGGCCATCGCCGTGGACAAGTCCGATCCCTATGGCACGGCGGTGATCGTGCCGCGCGACTCGCCACTGCGGAGCGCGGCCGATCTCAAGGGCAAGCGCATCGCCACCGGGCGCGGCTCCATCGGCCATTACATCGCGCTCAAGGCGCTGGATTCCGTGGGCCTGACCGCCCGGGACGTGAGCTTTCGCTTCCTTGGTCCGGTGGACGCCAAGATGGCCCTGGCCAATGGCTCGGTGGATGCCTGGGCGACCTGGGAGCCCTATACCGCCCAGGCCGAGCAGGTCGACGGCGCCCGGGTGCTGGTCAGTGGTCGCGGACTCTGGGCGGGCAACAGCTTCCTGGCCGCCACCGATACGGCCCTGGCCGATCCGGCCCGGCGCGCGGCGCTGCAGGACTACCTCGATCGTCTGGCCGCTGCCCAGCGCTGGGGCTACGCCCACCTCGACAGCTATGCCAAGACCCTGGCGCAGATCATCGGCTTTCCCGAGGCGGTGGCCCGGCTGCAATTCGAGCGCCGCCAGCTGCACTGGGAACCCATTGACCGCCAGGTGGTGGCCGACCAGCAGGCGGCGGCGGATTTCTACCACCACAGCGGCTTGATACCGCAGCGCCTGGATGCGCAGGGGACCTTCGCCGAAGGGTTCCGGGTGGCCAAGCCGGACGCGCTGCGGCAGGCGGCGCGGGAGTAGGGCGGGATGCAGGGTGGTGTTGGGCTTCGCTTCGCTCAGCGCCAACCTACGTACGGCGGGGCGCCCCCTCTCCCTCTGGGAGAGGACTCGGGTGAGGGAAAGCCCACACGCCACTCGACCTATCCATATAACCCATCCTTATTTCAAAAACGCTGAACATCTTGATTAGGCTATAAGCCAATTCCATGGATGAGCGCACCCCGATGCCCCCACGTCTCCGCTTCACCCGTCGTCCCCTGGCCCTGGGGCTCGCGGCCAGCCTGCTCACCGGACTGGTCACCGCACCCCAGGCGGCTCAGGCCGAGGGCACCCTGCGCATCTCCGAACAATTCGGTGTGTCCTATGTGATCCTGCACGTGCTGCGTGACCAGCAACTGATCGAAAAGCACGGCAAGCAAGAGGGCGTCGACATCAAGGTCGACTGGATAAAGCTGTCCGGCGGCGCGGCCGTCAACGAGGCGGTGCTGTCGGGTGCGGTGGACGTCGGCTCCGCCGGGCTCGGGCCGCTGTTCACGCTCTGGGACCGCACCCATGGTCGGCAGAACGTCAAGGCCGTGGCCAGCCTGGGGGCCTTTCCCAATTACCTGGTCACCAACAATCCGCAGGTGAAGACCCTGGCCGACTTCACCGCCAAGGACCGCATCGCCGTGCCGGCGGTCAACGTCTCGGTGCAGTCGCGCTTCCTGCAGTACGCCGCCGCCCAGGCCTTTGGCGAGAAGAACTGGAATCGCCTGGATCCCCTGACCGTGGCGGTGCCGCATCCGGATGCCACCGCGGCGGTGATCTCCGGCGGTACCGAGATCAACAGCCACTTCGCCAATCCGCCGTTCCAGGAACAGGAACTGGCCAGCGGCAAGGTGCACAGGGTGCTCAGTTCCTATGACGTGCTCGGTGGGGCCGTCTCGCCCAATCTGGTGTTCGTCACCGAGAAATTCCGCCGGGACAATCCCAAGACCTACAAGGCCTTCCGTGAGGCCCTGGTCGAAGCCGGGCAGATCATCGAGAAGGACAAGGCCGCCGCCGCCCGTACCTACGTGAAAGTCGAAAATTCCCGCCTCGATCCGGCCCTGATCCAGCGGATCATCGAAAGCCCCGAGGTCAACTTCGACACGGCGCCGCAGAACACCCTGAAGCTGGCGGAGTTCATGTATCGCATCGGGGCCATCCGCAACCAGCCCAGCGGCTGGCAGGACTATTTCTTCGTCGACGCGCCCGATCAGAAGGGCAGCTGATCCCTTTTCCCTTACGGGTTCCACCGGACCACCGGACGAGCCCTCGACATCTCGAGGTCTCCCATGGCTATTCCTCCGTTTTTCCTGCGCCTCGGGCTGCTCCTGGCGAGCACGACCCTGGTGCTGTCCGTCCAGGCCGCCGAGCCGCAGAAGATTCGCCTCGGCATCAACGACAGTCCGCAGAATGGCGCCCTGGAGCGCGCCGCCGAGGTGGCGCGGGAAAGGGGCGTAGCGGTGGAAATCGTCGCCTTCAGCGACTGGAACACGCCGAATCTGGCACTCGCCCACGGTGACATCGACGTCAACTACTTCCAGCATCAACCCTTCCTGGAAAACGCCAACGCCCAGAACGGCTACGGCCTGGTGCCCATCGCCTATGGCGTGGAAAACAAGGTCGGCCTCTATTCCAAACGCGTGAAAAGCTTTGCCGAGGTGCCGGACGGCGCCACCGTGGCGGTGGCCGACGATCCGGTCAACCAGGGCCGCGGGCTGCACCTCTATGCCCGCGCCGGCCTGATCCAGCTCAAGCCGGACACCGGGCCCAAGGCCAGCCTGCAGGACATCGTCGCCAATCCCCGCCAGCTGAAATTCATCGAACTGCCCGGTCCGCAACTGGCGCGGGTACTGGACGACGTGACCCTGGCGCAGAGCTATCCCTCGCATATCCTCGCGGCCGGCACCACGGACCCCAACAGTGCGCTGCTGTTCAGCGACGACGAGGCCAGCGGCCACCTCTATGCCCTGAGGTTCGTGACCAGGCCGGACAAGGCCGATGACCCGGCGATCCGCACCTTCATCCAGGTGTTCCAGAACGATCCGCGGGTGCGCGAGGCCATCGCCCAGGCCTATGGTAATCCGCAGCTCTACAGCCTGGCCTGGCTGAACCGGCAGGAGGCCGCCCGATGAACACTGCCCTGCGTAAACCCGCCGCGGCGGCGCAGCCGCCCCTCGAACCCCAAGCCGCCTCCGCGCGCGAGCATCTGCGCCTGAGCGGGGTGCAGAAGATCTATACCGGCGGCGCGCTGCCGGTGACCGCGCTGGCCGACATCGACCTCAGCATCGCCCGTGGCGAGATCTTCGGCATCATCGGTCGCAGTGGCGCCGGCAAGTCCAGCCTGATTCGCACCCTCAATCGCCTGGAAGACGTCAGCGCCGGCCAGGTACTGGTCGACGGCGTCGATCTCGGTACCCTGAAGAGCGACCGGCTGGTGGCGCTGCGGCGGCGCATCGGCATGATCTTCCAGCACTTCAATCTGCTGGCCTCGCAGACGGTGCTGGAGAACCTGGCACTGCCGCTCAAGGCCGCCGGTTTTCGTCGCGACGAGATCGAAGCCCGGGCTCGGGAATTGCTCGAGCTGGTCGGGCTGCAGGGCAAGGAGAAGGTCTATCCCTCGCGGCTGTCCGGTGGGCAGAAGCAGCGGGTGGGCATCGCTCGCGCGCTGATGCTCAAGCCCGAATTGCTGCTCTGCGACGAGGCCACCTCGGCGCTGGATCCGGAGACCACCCAGTCGATCCTGGCCTTGTTGCAGGACATCAATCGCCGCCTGGGGCTGACTATCGTGCTCATCACTCATGAGATGGCGGTGATTCGCCAGATCTGCGATCGGGTGGTGGTCCTGGAGCATGGCCGCATCGTCGAACAGGGCCCGGTGTGGCAGCTGTTCGGCGCGCCCCAGGCAGAAGCCACCCGGGCGCTGCTGGCCCCCCTGGCGGCCCAGCTGCCGGCGGATCTGGCCAGGCGGCTCGCTGCCACCCGGCAACCGGGTGCCCGGGCCGTGCTGAAGCTCAGCTACGACGGCCAGGGTGCGAAGCCTGACTTCCAGGCGCTGGGCCAGGCCCTCGGCGCACCGGTCGAGCTGCTGCATGGCGGTATCGACCGCATCCAGGGCCATGCGCTGGGTCGCCTGCTGGTGGCGACCGCGGCGCCGGAGCGACGGCTGGCCAGCTTCCTGACCCAGACCGGGCTGTTCGCCCGGGCGGAGGTGCTGGGCTATGTCTGACTTCATGCTCAAGGCGCTGTGGAAGGCCTTTCTCGATACCCTGACCATGGTCAGCGTGTCGGCGGCCATCGTTTGGTTCGCCGGCATCGCCTTGGCGGTGGTGCTGGTCACCACCGGGCGCGGCGCCATCTTCGCCGCCCCCACCCTCAACCGGGTGCTGGGTACTCTGATCAACGCCTTTCGCGCCACGCCCTTCATCATCCTGCTGGTGGCCCTGATCCCGCTGACGCGGCTGATCACCGGGACCACCATCGGCGTCTGGGCGGCGGTGGTGCCCATCACCCTCAGCGCCACGCCGTTCTTCGCCCGCATCGCCGAGGTCAGCCTGCGCGAGGTCGGCGGTGGGGTGATAGAAGCGGCACAGGCGCTGGGCTGCGAACGGCGGCACATCGTCTTCAATGTGCTCCTGCCGGAGGCGCTGCCCGGCATCATCGGCGGCTTCACCGTGACCCTGGTGGCCATGATCGGCGCCTCGGCCATGGCCGGCGCCATAGGCGCAGGGGGGCTCGGCGACCTGGCGATCCGCTATGGCTATCAGCGCTACGACACCCAGGTGATGGCCGTGGTGATCGCCATCCTGGTGGTGCTGGTGTGCGGCATCCAGTTCCTCGGCGACCGCTACGTGCGGCACCTGCGGGCGCGCTAGTGTGGTGTTTCAGACGTTCGCGCAAGAGTTGGCGAGTGATTTTTTGGTCCTGGCTAGGCGCCGCGACGAGTCATAGCAGGGCTATGGCGAGAAGTGGCAACGCCGCCGGGGCCTAAAAAGCGCCGCCAAAATTGTGCAGATAACGTCTGAAACACCACACTAGCTCAGGCGCTCCAGATAGGCCGGCAATTCCGGGTCGGGCAGCACCGAGAGCACCTTGAGGCGCTGCAGGGTGCGGTCGCGACCGCGCAGGAGGTGATTGCGCAACTGGCTGGCGGCCGAGTCGGGACTGCCCACCAGCAGGGATTCCAGCACCAGGCGATGCTCCACCAGCACCGCCTCGTCCAGCGGCGTGCCGAGCGACTGGTGGAAGATGCGCGAGACGTTCAGCGGACTCTGGCTGTGGGCGATCAGCTGGGCCAGCTTGCGATTGCGCAGGCCGGCCAGGCAGCGCCCATGCAGATCCGCCTCGATGCGCTCCACCGCGGTCCAGGAGGTGGGGGCAGGGTGGGCGGCCAGCTGCTCCAGTCGTTCGAGCATCGCCAGCAACTCGCCGCGCGCCAGCCCCGGCGCCGTCTGCAACAGCGCCTCGGGTTCCAGCAGGGCGCGGATCTCGTAGTCGTCGCGGATGGCCTGGGCGGTGAGCGGACCGGCCAGCCACTGGCCATAGGGTTCCTTTTCCACCAGGCCGCGATCGCGCAGGCGCATCAGGGCTTCACGCACCACGGCGCGACTGACGCCCAGGTGGTCGGCCGCCCGCTGCTCGTCCAGGCGGAAATGGCCGAAGAGCAGGGCGTGGCTGACACAGGCGGCGATCTCGTCGCCTACGCGCTCGCCCAGGGAGCGCGTATCGATCAGTTCGTCACCGCTGTCCAGCCCGAGCAACTGGCGGGTCAGCGGCTGGCGCTGCGGCTCGCCCGCAGTGCCGGCCGGATCGATCAGATAACCACGCCCTTCGAAGCGGCGGATCAGGCCTTCCTCCTGCAACAGCGTCAGCGCCTGGCGCACCGGTACCCGACTGGTGCCGAACAGCTGTGCCAGCGGCGCCTCGACCAGGACCAGCCCCGGCACCGCGCGACCGCCCAGGATGGCTTCGCGCAGCGCATTGCGGATCATCGCGTAGCGCGCGGCGGTACGACTATCATCGAGGGGGGCGGGGACTGCTGCCGACATCGGGGGCCTTCCGGAAACGAGATAAGAATTGTGGCACAGGCCTGCGGCCTTTCGCGCGTTACCGCCGGGGGGCAGGTGCACGCACGGTAACGGGGCAGGCGTTACGGTTCTGCACAAAGATGGATCTATTTAATTTAAGTACATTTTATTGGTCCCTGGTGAAGAAAGGATCGAGCGACCTCTAAGCGCTGGCTTTGCGATTAAGTAGCAGCCTTTTTCTCAAGCTGGCACAAAGCCTGCTCTATCAAACGTACCAAATTATAAAATGTACGTTTAAGGAGCAGCCATGGATTCTGCCCACGCCCTGTCCCTGGATGCGGTCGGTCTCGGCGAGGCCTATGCCGCCGGTACCCTCGATCCGGTCGCGGTCTTCGAGGCGGCGCTGGCTCGCGCCCAGGCATCCTCGGCCGTATTCATCAGCCTTACCGCCGTGCGTGGACGCGCCGAAGCCCTGGCCGCGCGCGAGCGCTGGAAGACCGGGCAGCCGCGCTCGCCGCTGGATGGCGTGCCGCTGGCCTGGAAGGATCTGTTCGACCTGCAGGGCGAGGTCACCACCTGCGGCGCCGAGCTGCGCCGTCTGGCGCCACCGGCCGCCAACGACGCCGAGCTGGTGCAGCGCCTGAGCCAGGCCGGACTGGTCAGCCTGGGCAAGGTCAATCTCAGCGAATTTGCCTATTCCGGGGTGGGATCGAATCCCCATTTCGGCACGCCTGCCAATCCTCGGATGCAGGGTGAGGTACGCATACCCGGCGGCTCCTCTTCGGGGTCGGCGGTGGCTGTCGCCGCCGGCATCGTGCCCCTGGCCCTCGGTACCGATACCGCCGGTTCGGTGCGCCTGCCGGCCGCGCTCAATGGGCTGGTGGGTTATCGCCCCAGCCTGGGGCGCTATCCGGCGACCGGCATCTTTCCGTTGGCCGCCTCCTATGACGTGCCGGGTCCGCTGGCGCGCAGCCTGCGCGATGTGCAGTGCCTGGATCGCCTGCTGACAGGCGCTGCCGCCCGACCGCTGCCGGCGCTGCCGGCGCTGCGCGTGGTGCTGGACCTGAGCGTGCTGGACGACGCCCGGGTGGAGCCGGCGGTGCGAGCCAATCTGCTGGCCGCCGCCGAGCGGTTGACCCGCGCCGGGGTGCGCGTGGAGCGCCGCGCCCGCACGGTCTTTGCCGAGGCTCTGGAATTTATCGCCGCAGAAGGTTGGCCAGGGGCCCTGGAAGCCTTCGCCCTGCACCGCGAGGTGCTCGACGGTCCCGCGGCCGCTCGCCTGGACCCACGGGTACGGCAGCGCCTGGAGCGGGCACGGGCCTTGCCCGATGGCCACCTGGCCGTTCTGCATGAACGCCGCGATCAGCTGCGGGAGCGTTTTGCCGCCGAATTCGCCGAGGCGCTGCTGCTGGTGCCGACGGTGAGCCGCGTGGCACCGCTGCTGGCTCCTCTGGAAGCCGACACAGACCTCTTCGCGGCCACCAATCTGGAGCTGCTGCGCCTGACCATGGCCGGCAGCCTGCTCGGCGCGCCGGGTGTCTCGCTACCCAGCGGCCGCGATGCCCAGGGCCTGGCCACCGGCCTGTTGCTGGTGGCCCCCGCCGCCGCGGACGAGCGCCTGCTCGATGCCGCCACGGCCGTGGAAGCCCTGGTCAGCGCCTGATTTCAAGTGGCGGTGGCGGGGGCCCGGCTCCGTCATCGACCTGGGTTTCTTCCGGGGACTGGAGAGTGCAACGATGGCCAAAGAAATCTTCGTTTCCATCGGCGTCGACGTCGACGCGGTGGCGGGCTGGCTCGGTTCCTACGGCGGCGAGGATTCGCCCGATGACATCTCCCGCGGCCTGTTCGCCGGCGAGGTGGGGTCGCCCCGGCTGCTCAAGCTGTTCGAGCGCTACGGCCTCAAGACCACCTGGTTCATTCCGGGCCATTCGGTGGAGACCTTTCCCGAGCAGATGCAGGCGGTGGCCACGGCAGGCCACGAGATCGGCATCCATGGGTACAGCCACGAGAATCCCATCGCCATGACCCCCGAGCAGGAGGAGGCGGTGCTGGACCGGTCCATCGAGCTGATTACCGCGCTGGCCGGCAAGCGCCCCACCGGTTATGTCGCGCCCTGGTGGGAATTCAGCCGGGTGACCAACGAGCTGCTGCTGAAGAAGGGCATCAAGTACGACCACAGCCTGATGCACAACGACTTCTCTCCCTACTACGTGAGGGTCGGCGACAACTGGACCAAGATCGACTACAGCCAGCAGCCCGAGAGCTGGATGAAGCCGCTGGTGCGCGGCCAGGAAACCGATCTGGTGGAGATCCCGGCCAACTGGTACCTCGACGACCTGCCGCCGATGATGTTCATCAAGAAGGCGCCCAACAGCCACGGCTTCGTCAATCCGCGCCACCTGGAAGAGATGTGGCGCGACCAGTTCGACTGGGTCTATCGCGAGATGGACTACGCCGTCTTCCCCATCACCATCCACCCCGATGTCTCGGGGCGGCCGCAGGTGCTGCTGATGCTCGAACGCCTGATCGAGCATATCCAGGGTCACGCCGGGGTGCGCTTCGCCACCATGGACGAGATCGCCGACGACTTCCTGCGGCGCCAGCCGCGCCAGCGCTAAGCGCCCAGCCCACAGGTACAGGATCATGACCCTCCCTGCCGCCCCTTCGCTCCACCCGGAAACCGCCACGGCTGCCTGGAAACCGCAGCCGCTGTCTTCCGGCGATGTCCGCTACGCCACCTGGATCGCCTTCTTCGCCTGGGTGTTCGCCGTCTACGATTTCATCCTCTTCGGCACCCTGCTGCCGGTGATGGGTGGGCACTTCAACTGGAGCGAAGCCGAGCAGGCCGAACTCGCCACCTGGGTAGCCCTGGGTGGAGCCATCATCGCCTTCGCCATCGGCCCGCTGGTGGACCGGATCGGTCGCCGCGGCGGCATCATCGTCACCATCGGCGGCACGGCCGTGTGCTCGGCGCTGACCGCGCTGTGCGCCGGCATGGGCAAGGTGCCGCTGGTGCTGGTGCGTTCGGTGGCCGGCCTGGGCTATGCGGAGGAGGGGGTCAACGCCACCTACCTGACCGAGGTCTATGCGGCCTCCGACGATCCGCGCCTGATCCGCCGCCGGGGCTTCATCTACAGCCTGGTGCAGAGTGGCTGGCCGATCGGTGCGCTGATCGCCGCCGGGCTCACCGCCTTGCTGCTGCCGCACATCGGCTGGCAGGGCTGCTTCGTGTTCGCCGCCGTGCCGGCCTTCGTCATCGCGGTGCTGGCGCGCAAGCTCAAGGAAAGCCCGCAATTCCAGGTGCACGCCCGCATCCAGCGCCTGCGCCGCGAAGGCCAGGAGCAGGACGCCCGCAGCCTGGCCCGTGAATACGGCGTGGACTACGAAGAGCACGCCAAGGCCGGCGTGGCCATGGCCTTCAAGGGCCAGGCCCTGCGCCCGACCCTGGTATTGAGCCTGGCCATCCTGCTCAACTGGTCGGCGATCCAGGTGTTCAGCGTGCTGGGGACCTCGGTGATCGTCAGCGTGCACAAGCTCAGCTTCGAGAACTCGCTGTGGATCCTGGTGCTGTCCAACGCCGTCGGCTTCATCGGCTACCTGTTCCATGGCTGGCTGGGCGATCGCATCGGTCGGCGCAACACCGTGGCCCTCGGCTGGATGTGCGGCGGCGTGGCCTTCTTCGCCATGCTGCAGGCGCCCAGCCAGCTGGTACCGGTGGTGGCGCTCTACAGCCTGGGGCTGTTCTTTCTTACCGGCCCCTATTCGGCCATGTTGTTCTTCATGGGCGAAAGCTTTCCCACCAGCATCCGTGCCACCGGTGGCGCCATCGTCCACGCCATGGGACCGATCGGCGCCATCCTCGCCGGCCTCGGCATCACCAGCGTGCTCGGCAGCGGTGGCCAGTGGCACAGCGCCGCGCTGTGGTTCGGGGCGCTGCCGTGCTTTCTCTCCGGGTTGGTGATGTGGACCGCGCGCCACGTCGAACCCACCAGCCTCAAATGACAGGAGCTCCCATGACAGCTCATACCTCTCCCGTCGCCCTGATCACCGGTGCCGCCAGCGGCATCGGCCAGGCCCTGGCCGTGGCCTATGCCCAGCGGGGCGTGCGGGTGGTCGGCGGCTACTACCCGGGCGATCCCCATGACCCCGAAGACACCCGGCGGCTGGTAGCCGCCGCGGGTGGCGAGTGCCTGCTCGAACCCCTGAACGTCAGCGACAGCGCCTCGGTGGATGCCCTGGCCGATGCCGCCCTGGCGCACTTCGGCCGCCTCGACTATGCCGTGGCCAACGCCGGGCTTCTCCGCGCCGCACCGCTGCTGGAGATGAGCGACGCGCGCTGGCACGAGATGCTCGACGTCGACCTCACCGGCGTCATGCGCACCTTTCGCGCTGCCGCGCGGCACCTGGAGGAGGGCGGTGCCCTGGTGGCCATCTCCTCCATCGCCGGCGGCGTCTATGGCTGGCAGGACCATGCCCATTACGCCGCCGCCAAGGCCGGGGTGCCGGGACTGTGTCGCTCGCTGGCCGTCGAACTGGCGCCGCGTGGCATCCGCTGCAACGCGGTGATTCCCGGTCTGATCGAGACGCCGCAATCGCTGGACGCCAAGAACTCCCTGGGTCCGGAGGGCCTGGCCAAGGCCGCCCGCAGCATTCCCCTGGGGCGGGTCGGCAGGGCCGACGAGGTGGCGGCGCTGGTGCGGTTCCTGACCAGTACCGAAGCCAGCTACATCACCGGCCAGAGTCTGATCGTCGATGGCGGTCTCACCGTCCGCTGGCCCGATTGAGGAGAAGAGCATGTTCGAGCTGACAGACCGCCGCGCCCTGGTGACCGGCGCGGCCAGCGGGATCGGCGCCGCCATCGCCCGCAGCTATGCCGCTGCGGGGGCGCGCCTGGTGCTGGCCGACCGCGACGCCGAGCGGTTGGCGCGGGTGGCCGCGGAATGCCGGGCCCTGGGCGCGTCGGTGACGGAGACCGTCGCCGACGTTGGCCAGCCAGATGGCGCCCGAGCCGGAGTGGACGCCTGCGTGGCGGCTTACGGCGGCATCGACATCCTGGTCAACAATGCCGGGATGCTGACCCAGGCACCCTGCGTCGACCTGTCCCTGGAACAGTGGAACGACATGCTGCGCGTCGACCTCACCAGCGTCTTTCTCGCCAGCCAGCGCGCCCTGCCGCACATGCAGGCGCAGCGCTGGGGCCGCATCATCAACGTCGCTTCCCAGCTCGGCATCAAGGGCGGCGCCGAGCTCTGCCACTATGCGGCGGCCAAGGCCGGGGTGATCGGCTTCACCAAGTCGCTGGCGCTGGAGGTGGGCCGCGACAACGTGCTGGTCAACGCCATCGCCCCCGGGCCCATCGAGACCCCGCTGGTGGATGGCATCAGCGCCGACTGGAAGGCGGCCAAGGCCCGCGAATTGCCGCTGGGCCGCTTCGGTCGCGCGGAGGAGGTGGCGCCGGTGGCGCTGCTGCTGGCCAGCGATCCGGGTGGCAATCTCTTCGTCGGCCAGACCCTGGGTCCCAATTCCGGCGACGTCATGCCCTAGGAGGTAGCCATGTGCGGACTGTGCGGCCTGCTCGGCCCGGATCTCCACTGGAGCGATCCGCTGGGCGATGACCTGCCCCGGCGGCGCGAGCGCCTGCGTCGGGTCGCCGCCATCAACCGGGTAGTGGCGCCGTTCCGGCTGACCGTGAGCGACGTCCAGGGCGCCTCCTACCTGATCCAGGGCCCGACCGGGCGCCAGGCCCTGGCCGAGGGCCTGGACGACCTCTGGCGCCAGGCCGAGGCGGTGCTGGGGCGACCGCTCGATCCCCTGGATCCACGGGTGCTGGCGCCGCTGGAGTTAGCGCCATGAGCCTTGCCGTCAATGTCATCACCGGTTTTCTCGGCAGCGGCAAGACCACCCTGCTGCGGCGCCTGCTGGCCCAGGAGGCCCTGGGCGAGACGGCGCTGCTGATCAATGAATTCGGCGAGGTCGGCATCGATCACCTGCTGGTGGAAGAAGTTGCCCCGGACACCGTGCTGCTGCCCAGCGGCTGCGTCTGCTGCTCGGTGCGCGGCGATCTCAAGGCGGCGCTGCTGACCCTGCACGGTCGGCGCAGCCGCGGCGAGATTCCGGCCTTTCGCCGGGTCCTGCTGGAGACCACCGGCCTGGCCGATCCGGGGCCGATCCTCGCCACCCTCAATCTCGATCCCCAGTTGCGCGGCCGCTTCCACCTGGGCTTGCTGGTGACCGTGGTGGACGCCGAGCACGCCGCGCTCCAGGAAGGGCTGCACCCGGAGTGGCTCAACCAGGTCACCGCGGCCGACCGGCTGTTGCTGAGCAAGGCCGACCGGGTCGCGCCTGCCGTGCTGGAGCGGCTGGACCGGCAGCTGGCGCAGCTCAATCCCACCGCCACCCGGGCCCTGGCGGCTACTGTGGCTAGCGGCGATGACCTGCTGCTGGGCGAGGGCCTGCGCGCCGCCGATCCGGCGGTCGAGGTCGGCCGCTGGCGACTGTTCGCCGAGGTCGCCGAAGGCCGCCACGGCAGCGCCGAGGTCTGCTGCCTGGAGTTCGACCGGCCGCTTGACTGGATGGCCTTCGGGGTGTGGCTGTCGATGCTGCTAAGATGCCACGGGCAACGCATCCTGCGAGTCAAGGGCATCCTCGACGTGATCGACGCCAGCCAACCCATCGTCATCCATGGCGTGCAGCACAGCCTGCATCCGCCGGTGCACCTGCCGGCGTGGCCGGCGGGCGAACGCCGCTCGCGCCTGGTGTTCATCGTCCGTGACCTGGATACCGCGCTGCTCAGGCGCTCCTTCGCCGCCTTCATGGGTGGCCTGGGCCGGGCCGCATGAGCACGCCGCTGACCCTGAGGGTGCTGGGCACCTCGGTGACCCTGCTCGAACCCATCCGCCAGCGGGCGGAGGCGGAGCTGGGCATCCGCCTGGTCTACCAGATCCATGACGTCCAGACCGCCCAGCGCATCGCGGTGCTGGAGCCGGGCAGCTACGATCTCTATGACCAGTGGTTCCACAACGTCGACTTCGTCTGGCCGGCGCGGGCGATCCAGCCCATCGACATCCGCCGCATCGCGCTCTGGGAGGAGATCAACGACCTGCCCAAGCGCGGCCGGCTGCATGCCACCGATCGCCTGGCGCCCGGCTGCCGGCCGTGCGACCGCCTCTATGTGCAGCACGATGGCAGCCTGGGCGGCCAGCCCAGCGAGCGGATCAGCATGCTGCCGCTGACCCACAACGCCGACAGCTTCGCCTATCGTCCGGAGAGCCTGCCTGCCGCCCTGGCGGGGCAGCAGGAGAGCTGGGCCTGGCTGATCGACGAAGGCTGGTGTGGCCACAGCGCCCTGCAGAGCGACGCCGCCATCGGCGCCCTGGACGCCGCCCTGGCGATCCAGGCGGCCGGTCTCGCCCGTTTCGACGACATCGGCAATCTGCGCCTGGAGGAGATCGACCGCCTGGCCGAATTGCTGGTGGAGCGCCAGCGCCATCGGCATTTCGCGGCGTTCTGGTCCGACGACCGCAGCGCCGGCGAGCTGACCCTGGCCGCCGGGGTGGACATCCAGAGTCTTTGGTCGCCCATGCTCATGGCCCTGCATCGGGCGGGGGTGGATTATCGGGTGGCGGTCCCGCGCGAGGGCTACCGCGCCTGGTTCGGCGGCCTGTCGCTGTCGCGCTGCGCGGAGGGACGGGTGCGCGATGCCGCCTATGCCTACCTCAACTGGTGGCTGGCCGGCTGGCCCGGGGCGGTGATGGCGCGCCAGGGGTTCTATATCGCCAATCCGGTGCGGGCGCGGGATCACCTGAGCGCCGCCGAGTGGGACTTCTGGTACGGCGGCCTGCCGGCCCGTGAAGAACTCGCCGGCAGCGACGGCCTGCCGCTGATCGAAGTGGGCCAGCGTCGCGAAGGCGGCTCCTATGCCGAACGCATGAGCCATATCGGGGTGTGGAATTCGGTGATGGACGAGCACAACTACCTGGTGCGGCGCTGGAGCGAATTCCTGCGCACCACGGCCGCCTGAGGCGACGTCTTCTAGGCGAGAACAGCGCGCCAGACGCCTTGCTGCGCTGTTGCCCAGGCGACAGCAGCTGGACAGCTGCCCTTGGCGCTACACCTGAAATTGTCTTACATTTGTTCGCAAATTATTGATTTAAAATGATTTTTTGAATTGTTTCGGTTCTTGATAGAAGGCTCAGGGTCACTGTTTCGCTCGTCCTCGCGGCGAGCCCAACCCGGAGAGCCTTTGCATGTCGCAGAACCCCGTCAAATTCGCCTATTGGGTCCCTAACGTCAGCGGCGGCCTGGTGGTCAGCACCATCGAGCAGCGCACCCACTGGGGCATCGACTACAACCGCACGCTGGCCCAGCTCGCCGAGCGGGCCGGCTTCGACTACGCCCTGACGCAGATCCGTTTCACCGCCGGCTACGGCGCCGAATACCAGCATGAATCGGTGGCCTTCAGCCATGCGCTGCTGGCCGCCACCGAGCGGCTCAAGGTGATCGCCGCCATCCTGCCCGGCCCCTGGAATCCGGCGCTGGCCGCCAAGCAGCTGGCGACCATCGACCAGCTCACCAATGGCCGGGTCGCCATCAACTTGGTCTCCGGCTGGTTCAAGGGGGAGTTCCACGGCATCGGTGAGCCCTGGCTGGAGCACGACGAACGCTATCGGCGTTCCGAGGAATTCATCCGCGCCCTCAAGGGCATCTGGACGCAGGACAACTTCAGCTTCGCCGGCGACTTCTATCGCTTCCGCGACTACACCCTGAAACCCAAGCCGCTGCAGCAGCCCCATCCAGAGATCTTCCAGGGTGGCAGCTCGCGGGCCGCGCGGGACATGGCGGCGCGGGTCTCCGACTGGTACTTCACCAACGGCGGCACCCGCGAGGAGATTCGCGCCCAGGTGCAGGACCTGCGCGCCAAGGCCGCGGCGGAGGAGCGTGAGGTCAAGGTCGGGGTGAATGCCTTCATCATCGCGCGCGACACCGAGGCCGAGGCGCGCGAGGTGTTGCGGGAGATCGTGGCCAAGGCCAACCCGGAGGCGGTCAAGGCCTTTGGCGATGCGGCGCGCCAGGCTGGTGCTGCCAGCCCGGAAGGCAAGGGCAACTGGGCCGACTCCAGCTTCGAGGATCTGGTGCAGTACAACGACGGCTTCAAGCCGAACCTGATCGGCACGCCCGAGCAGGTCGCCGAGCGCATCGTGGCCCTCAAGGCCGATGGCGTGGACCTGGTGCTGGCCGGTTTCCTGCACTTCCAGGAAGAGGTGGAGTACTTCGGCCAGCGCGTGCTGCCCCTGGTGCGCGACCTCGAAGCCCGGGCTGCGGCCCAGGCGGCGGCCTAGGCTGAGGCTCACCGGAGTCGCGGATGGCATAAGTCCAGCGCGACCCGGCTGAGCCAGCCGAATCGAGGCCAGACCAGGAAAGCTGCCAAGAGCGAGAGGCAGGGCCGGAAGCCGGCGGCTGGGTGGGCTAAGCTCCCGGGACAACCGGGGAGCCCACGCCATGAACAAGACCTCCTACAACGCCATCGCCGACACCTTTCGCCAGGCCCGCGTCAGCCTCAGGGACGACGAGCGTCGCTACCTGGACGTGCTCCTGGAAAAGCTCGAACCCGGCGCCACCCTGCTCGATCTGGGCTGTGGCACCGGCACCCCGGTGGCCGCCGCCATCCTCGCCCAGGGACATCGCGTGCTGGGGGTCGACCAGGCGGCCGCCATGCTGGCCCATGCGCGGCGGGAATTTCCCAAGCAGCGCTGGATCGAGGCGCGGCTGGAAACCTACGCCTGCGCCGAACGCTACCAGGGCGCGCTGCTGTGGGATTCGCTGTTCCATCTGGAGCGCCGCTGGCACGCGACGCTCCTGGCGCGAGTGATCGCCGGGCTCCCGCAAGGGGGACGGCTGATGCTGACGGCGGGCGGCTCGGTGGCGGATGCCTTCGTCGATACCATGTTCAACCAGCCGTTCTTCTACGACTCCCATCCGCCCGAGGAGCTGCGCGCCCTGCTGCTGTCGCAGGGCGTGCGCATCCTCATCGAAGAATTCTTGGACCTGCCCGACGGGGGGCGAAACAGGGGGCGCTGCGCCTTCGTCGTGGAAAAACTCTGACGTTGTCCAGGTGCCGTTCTCGTTGAGTAAACGGGATGGGGATCAGTCCTTCCAGCCCGGCTGGTAGAGGCTGCCGTGGGCCTGGTCCAGGGCGGCGCGGACCTTGGGCGAATGCTGGTAGAGGTCGATCAGCTTGGCCAGGCGCGGATCGTCCTTGTTGTCCGGGCGGGCGACGAACTGGATGACGTATTCGGGGTGGTCGAGGCCATCGAAGAGCAGGGCCTGGTTGGGATCTATGGTCTTGGCCAGGCGCAGGTAGTGCGGATAGCCCTGGGCCACGTCAACGTCGTCCAGCGAGCGGGCCAGCTGCACGGCCTCCAGTTCGACGATCTGGATATCGCGCGGATTGCCGGTGATGTCCGCCAGGGTGGCGTGGTAGCCGACGCCGGGCCTCAAGGTGATGAAGCCGGCCTTCTCCAGCAGCAACAGGCCACGGCCGCCGTTGATGGCATCGTTGGCGATGGCCACCCGCGCGCCCTTGGGTACTTCCGCCAGGGTGCGGTACTTCTTCGAATAGAGCCCGACGTTGTTGATGATCCCCGGCGCCACCGGCACTAGGTCATAGCCCGCGGTGCGCTTGGCGTTTTCCAGGAAGGGGATGTGCTGGTAGTAGTTGGCGTCGATGTCGTGGTTGGCGAGGCTGGTGTTGGGGGCGATCCAGTCGCTGAATTCGACGATCTCCACGTCCACCCCGGCGGCCTTGGCTTCCTGCACCGCCACTTCCAGTGGCGGGGCGAAGGCGGCGGTAGTGCCGATCTTGAGAGGCGCGGCCAGGGCTGCGGTGCTGCAAAGGCCGAGGGCGAAGAGCAGGGGCTTGAGGCGGGTCATGGGGCGTCCTTGAAGGGTCAGTCCTGGCGGAAACGGCTGCCGAAATGGCGGGTGTCGAGATGGTCGCCACGGCCGAACAGCTTGTGTCTGAAGCTGCCTTCGGCGTAGGCGGTCTTGTAGCGACCCCGGCTCTGCAACTCCGGGATCACCAGATCGATGAAGTCGCCGTAGCACTCGGGGGTGACGGTGCGCGCCAGGTTGAAGCCGTCCAGCCCGGTTTCGTCGATCCAGCCGAGCAGGGCATCGGCCACCTGCCCGGGATCGCCGACCAGGGCGGTGTAGCGGCCACCGAGGGCGTGCTGCTCCAGCAGCTTGCGGCGGGTCCAGCCGGCGTCCTTGGCGACCAGGCGCTTGAGCGCCGACTCGATGGCCTCGGTCCGTTGCGGGCGGATGGGTTCGTCCAGGCCATAGGCGGCCAGGTCGATGCCCACGGAGGCGGCATGGTGGGCGACGCCGGCCTCGGCGCTGGCATAAGTCAGGTATTCGGCGTGCTTGTCGCGGGCTTCGGCGGCGGTGGGGGCGACGATTACCGTAAGGCCCATGAACAGCTTGACGTCATCCGCGCGGCGGCCGGCGGCCACTGCCGCGCCGCGGACGCGCTCGACCTGGGCGCGAGTGGCGGCCTGGTCCTGCCCGGAGATGAACACGCACTCGGCATGGCGCCCGGCAAAGGCCAGCCCGCGATCCGAGGAGCCGGCCTGGAACAGCACCGGGGTGCGTTGCCGCGAGGGCTCGCAGAGGTGATAGCCCTCGACGTCGAAGAATTCGCCGTGGTGCACGACCTTGCGTACCCGCTCGGGACGGGCATAGATCCGTTGGACGCGGTCACGGACCACGGCATCGTCGGCCCAGCTGCCTTCGAGCAGCTTGTAGAGCACTTCCAGGTATTCGTCGGCCTGGTCGTAGCGGCGGTCGTGGGCGATCTGCCGGTCCAGGCCCATGGCGCGGGCGGCGCTGTCCAGGTAGCCGGTGACGATGTTCCAGCCGACGCGGCCTTCGCTCAGGTGATCCAGGGTGGAAAGGCGGCGGGCGAAGGGGTAGGGCGGCTCGTAGGTGAGGTTGGCGGTGAGGCCGAAACCCAGGTGCCGGGTGCTGGCGGCCATGGCCGAGACCAGCAGGAAGGGATCGTTGACCGGCAACTGGATGGATTCGCGCAGGGTCAGGTCGACATTGCCGCCATAGACGTCGTAGACGCCCAGGATGTCGGCGATGAACAGCCCGTCGAACAGCCCGCGTTCCAGCAACTGCGCCAGCTCGGTCCAGTAGCCGAGGGTATGGTAGCGGCTGGAGGTGTCGCGCGGATGGGTCCAGAGACCGTGGTTGATGTGGCCCACGGTGTTCATGTTGAAGGCGTTGAGCAGCACCTGCTTGGCGGGGGCGGTCATGGGCTGGGCGCCCCCGAGGGGAGAAGAGTCCGGAGCATGGCCATGGGATCCTCGGGTTCAAGGCGAAAGGAGAGATCCGGTGGTCCGGTGGTTATACCTTAGCTTCAAGATATACAGGGCTCTAAATAGCTTTTCGGAATAACGTTAAGACGTTCGCGGCGTGGGGCTCGCCTCTAACCAAATTCCAAATCGGTATTAAAATGACCTTTGCTTATTCCTTACTGTGGCCGGCATCCATTCGCCGCCCGCTGAGGCATTCATGGCTGCTATCCGCTTTTCGTTTCGCGCAGGTCTTCTCCGCCGGGGCCTGCTCGTGCTGGGTCTGCTGGGCCTCGCCAGCGCGGTCCAGGCCGATACCAGCCTGCGTATCGGTTACCAGAAATCCTCCACCCTGCTGGTACTGCTCAAGGAACAGGGCACCTTGCAACGCGACCTGGCGGCCCAGGGCGTCATCCTCAGCTGGCACGAATTCTCCAGCGGCCTGCCGCTGCTGGAAGCGCTCAACGTGGGCAACGTGGATCTCTCCGCCGACGTCGCCGACACCGTGCCGGTGTTCGCCCAGGCCGCGGGTGCCAAACTCACCTATTTCGCCCGGGAAACGCCGTCGCCCCAGGCCCAGGCCATCCTGGTCCCGGAGGGCTCGCCGCTGCAGACCCTCGCCGATCTCAAGGGCAAGCGCATCGCCGTGACCAAGGCCGCCGGTAGCCACTACCTGCTGATCGCCGCCCTGCAAAAAGCAGGGCTGACCTTCGCCGACATCCAGCCGGCCTATCTCACTCCGGCCGACGGTCGCACCGCCCTGGAGAATGGCAAGGTGGACGCCTGGGTCACCTGGGAGCCCTTCGTCGCCAGCGCCCAGCGCCAGCAGCACGTCCGCATCCTCGCCTCGGGCGAAGGCCTGGCCAGCTACCAGCGCTATTACCTGGCCGCCACCCCCTATGCCCAGGCCCATCCCGAGGTGTTGGCCCTGGTCTTCGCCGAATTGCAGCGCACCGGCCAGTGGGTGAAGCAACACCCTGCCGCGGCGGCACGCATCCTCGGTCCGCAGTGGGGTCGCCTGGACGAGGCGACCGTCGAGCTGGCCAACGGCCGCCGCACCTACGATGTCCAGCCGGTCAGCCGCGCCGCCCTCGGCGAGCAGCAGCGCATCGCCGATGCCTTCCACGCGGCCAAGCTGCTACCCACTGCCGTGGACGCCAGCGCCGTGGAGGTCTGGGCCCCGACGTCGCCGTGAACCAGCCGGGCTGATCAGACGTTCACGCAGGACCGGGCGAGCAACGCCGGGGCTTGTGACTTGCCCCGCTAAGTCAGGCCGCTCCGGTCGAGGATGCCTGCTTGAACCACGGCTCCTTACGCCGGGTGCCGGGTGCTGAGCGCTCGCACGTCGGACGAGGCTCCATCGACGCTGTGCCCATTACGCCAGGGCCTACAAGGTCGACTACCTCTTGCTCACCTTACCCCTTTGGTATAACGTAATTACAAAGTACCGAGTGATGATTTTGTAGCCGTCTCCTCTGGTTGGATTTGCTGAAGGCAATGGCTGCACTGTTCAAAGTCGTCACAACGATTGTCTTTCGTTATAATAAAAAACATATGGAGTTCGTTCATGATCGAAGTCATCAACCCCGCCACCGGGGCTGCCATCGCGACCTACTACACCCACACGCCGGCCCAGGTCGAAGCGCGCCTGGCCCAGGCCGCTGCTGCGCAGCGGTGCTGGGCTGAGCGTCCCCTGGCGGAGCGCTGCGCGGCCCTGGTGCGCCTGGCCGCCGTCCTGCGCGCCGGGCGCGACACCTATGCGCGACTCATCGTCAGCGAGATGGGCAAGCCGCTGGTGGAAGCCGAGGCGGAGATCGAGAAATCCGCGCTCACCTGCGAGTTCTACGCCGAGCAGGCACCTGGCTTTCTCGCCGATACTCCTGTGGCCAGCGCTGCCGCCGACAGCCGAGTGGTCTACGATCCGCTGGGCGTGGTGCTCGCGGTGATGCCCTGGAACTATCCGTTCTGGCAGTTCGTCCGCTTCGCCGCACCGGCGCTGGCCGCCGGCAATGGCGCCATCCTCAAGCACGCCAGCAACGTGCCGGGCTGCGCCCTGGCGTTGGAGCAGGCGTTCGCCGAGGCCGACCTGCCCACTGGCTTGGTGGCAACGCTGCTGATCGAAGCGCGGGAAGTGGCCGGAGTGCTGGCCGATCCGCGCATCGCCGCCGTCACCTTGACCGGCTCCACCGCGGTCGGCCAGCAGGTGGCCAGCCAGGCCGGCGCACTGATGAAGAAGCAGGTGCTGGAACTGGGCGGCTCGGACCCCTTCATCGTACTGGCCGATGCCGACGTGGCCCTGGCCGCGCAGACCGCGGTCAAGGCGCGCTTCGGCAACGCCGGTCAGAGCTGCATTTCCGCCAAGCGCTTCATCGTCGCCGAGGCAGTGGCCGATGCCTTCACCGAGGCCTTCGCCACCGCTGCCGCCAGCCTGCGGCTGGGCGATCCGCTTGAGCGTGCCACCCAGATCGGTCCGCTGGCCCGCGCCGGTCTGCGCGAGGATCTGCAGCGCCAGGTGACGCTCAGTCTTGCCGAAGGTGCACGCCTGGTACTGGGCGGTACGCCCCTTCCAGGGCCGGGCTTCTTCTATCCACCCACCGTGCTCGACCAGGTGACCCCGGAGATGACCGTGGCCCGCGAGGAGACCTTCGGGCCAGTGGCCGCGATCATCCGGGTCGCCGACGAGGACGAGGCGATCCGCGTCGCCAACGCCAGCGAATTCGGCCTGGGCGCTGCCCTCTGGACCCGTGATCTGGCGAAAGCCCAGCGGCTCGCCCGGCGCCTCGAAGCGGGCGCGGTGTTCATCAATGCGCTAGTGGCTTCCGATCCACGGGTGCCCTTCGGCGGTATCAAGCAGTCCGGGTATGGCCGCGAACTGGGCGAGTGGGGCATTCGTGAATTCACCAACGTCAAGACCGTCTGGCAGGGCGCTCAGGCCTGACCCAAGGAGACTTTCATGATCAAGACCGATTCCGCTGCCTGGCTACTCAAACCCGAGGCCATCGCCAAGCACGACCGCGGCGGTGGCGCCGCCACCACGCCGCTGGTGACCGCGGGCCTGGGCGCGCGCACCTTCATCAACGGCTACACCGAATTCCAGGGTGGAGCGCAGATTCCCTTCCATTTCCACAACTGTGAAGAGAGCGTGATGCTGGTGGAGGGCCGGGCGATCTTCGATATCGATGGCCAGGAATTCACCATCGCACCCCAGGACGTCACCTATATCCCCGCTGGAGTACCCCATCGCTTTCGCAATGCCTCGGCGACCGAGCCCATGAAGATTCTCTGGATCTATGGCTCGGCCGACGCCACCCGCACCCTGGTAGAGACGGGTGAGACGCGCCCGATCGCCGCGGAACACCGTACCCAGTCCTAGGAGACATCCATGCCGGAAATCATCGTTCACGCCGTCAAGGGCCGTAGTGCCGAACAGAAGAAGTTGCTGATGAAGCGCATCACCGAGGCGGTGGTGGATAGCTTCGGGGTGGCTGCCGACCGCGTCATCGTGCAGATCGTCGAGGCCGAGCCGGAAGACAAGGCGCGCGGCGGCGTGCCCTACAGCGAACGCTGAAACAGCCACCTGGCGAGCGTTCGCCAGGCGCGAACGCTGCGTTGGCCAAAGGTCAATTTTCGCTGGGCAGCGGGTTGCCTAAGGTGGCGCAAGCAGGTCGGACGTTCGCCTTGGCGCGGACGTCGGACCCTTCCAGCCGGTGCCAGGAGAGCCCTATGTACGCCTATGTCGGCAGCCGAACCACCCGTGCCCGCCAGGCCCGCGGGGAGGGGATCAGCGTTTACCGGGTCACGCCCGCAGGCGCGCTGGAACTCGTCCAGGTGGTCGGCGACCTGATCAATCCGTCCTACCTGACCCTCAATCGGGCGGGTGACCGTCTCTATACGGTGCATGGCGACGAACAGGCGGTCAGCGCCTTCGCCGTCGACCGCCAGAGCGGTTGCCTAACCCTGCTCAACCGGCAAGCCAGCGGCGGTCGCAATCCCGTGCACCTGGCGCTGGCGCCGGACGATCGCCATCTGGTGGTGAGCAATCACCTCGGTCGCAGTCTCGCGGTACTGCCGGTGACCCTGGATGGCCGGTTGGAGCCGCTGGTCCAGCTGCTGGAGCTGCAGGGCGAACCCGGGCCGCACCGCCAGGAACAGCCCCATGCCAAGCCCCACTGCAATCCCTTCGACCCCAGTGGCCGCTTCGTGCTGGTGCCGGACAAGGGACTGGACCGGATCTTCAGCTTCGCCTTTCACGACGGACGCCTGGTGCCAGTGGCCGAGGTGGCGACCCGCGAAGGCGCGGGGCCGCGGCATCTGGTCTGCCATCCGCACCTGCCGCGGGCCTATGTGGTCAACGAGCTGGATTCGACCCTCACCACCTATGCCTTCGCTGCCCGTTCCGGTGTCCTCGAACCCCTGGCCATCCACTCGACGCTGCCGGCCAGCTTCACCGGCAATAGCCGGGCAGCGGCCATCGAACTGGATCGCAGCGGGCGTCTGCTCTACACCTCCAATCGCGGTCACGACAGCCTGATGGTCTTCACGCTGGATCCCCGGAGCGGGCTGCCCACGCCGCTCGGCAGCCTGGCGAGCGGTGGCCGCACGCCACGCGCCTTCGCCCTGGCGCCGGATGGCCGCCAGCTGTTCGCCCTCAACGAAGACAGCGACAGCATCGTCACCTTCCTGGTCGACGAGACCCGGGGAATCCTCGAACCCACCGGCACGGCGGTGCGCTGCGGCAGCCCGGTGTGCCTGATCTTCAGCCGCTGAAGATCGTCGCCGCATCCCATAACAACAAGATCGGCCGCCCCGTTGCGGCCCTGTGAGGCCATCATGAACACCACCCCCGTGAGCCGGGACCAGGCCGTCATCCGCAAGGTGACCTGGCGCATCATCCCCTTCGTCTTCCTGCTCTACATCGTCTCCTATCTGGATCGGGCCAACATCGGCTACGCGGCGTTGCAGATGAACGCCGAGCTGGCGCTGTCCAGCGAAGTGTTCGGCTTCGTCTCGGGTATCTTCTTCATCGGCTACTTCCTGTTCGAGGTGCCGAGCAACCTCCTGCTCGAACGCTTTGGCGCGCGGGTGTGGATCGCGCGCATCCTGCTCACCTGGGGGGTGATCGCCGCGGCCACGGCCTTCGCCCAGACCGCCATGCACCTCTATATCCTGCGCTTTCTGCTGGGGGTGGCCGAGGCGGGTTTCTTTCCCGGAATCATCGTCTACCTGACCTACTGGTTCCGCTCACGCGAACTGGCCACCACGGTGGCACTCTTCACCGCGGCGATCCCGGTGTCCTACGTCATCGGCGCGCCGCTCTCGACCTGGATCATGGACAACGTCCACTGGTTGGGCTGGAGCGGTTGGCGCTGGATGCTGTTTCTCGAAGGCATCCCGGCGGTGTTCCTCGGAGTGCTGTGCTATCTCTACCTCACCGATCGGCCCGAACAGGCACGCTGGCTGGCAGATGAAGAAAAGGTCTGGCTGCTCGCCGAGCTGGAGCGAGATCGCCAGGCGCGCAAGGACGTCAGGCATTTCGGCGCGCTCAAGGCCATGAGCAATCCCAAGGTGCTCTACCTGGCCTTCATCTACTTCGTCTACCAGTGCGGCAGCCTGGGTGTGGGTTACTGGATGCCGCAGATCATCAAGGGCTTCTCCTCCGCGCTGAGCCATACCCAGATCGGTCTGATCGCCACCATTCCCTACATCGTCGCCACCCTGGTGATGATCGCCTGGTCGCGACGTTCGGATCGCCACGGCGAACGGCGTCTGCACTCGGCCTTACCGCTGGCGGTCGCGGCGGTGGCGCTGGTGGGGGCCGGACTGGTGCGCGATCCCTACCTGGCGATCGGCTTGATCAGCCTGGCGCTGGCCGGTCTGTACAGCTTCAAGTCGCCGTTCTGGGCGCTACCGACGCTGTTTCTCAGCCGCTCCACGGCCGCGGTATCCATCGCCGTGATCAATTCCATTGGCAACCTGGGCGGCTTTGTCGGACCCTTCATGATCGGCATGGTGAAGGGCAATACCCAGAGCGCCTCGGCGGGCCTGCTGTTTCTCAGTGCGCTGCTGGCGATCGCCTTCATCATGACCCTGCTGATCCGTCTCGACCGTGGCGACGACGATACCCGCGCCGCTGCGGCTACCACCTGACCTCCAAGGAGTTCTCCCATGACCCCCAGCTCAGCGGTACTCGCGGACCTCGCCCCCCAGGGCGCGCTACGGACGGCGATCAACTACGGTAATCCGGTGCTGGCGCAGCGTGGCGCCGATGGCCAGCCGGCCGGGGTCTCCGCGGCCCTGGCCCACGCCCTGGCCGAGCGTCTGGGCGTGCCCGTGCAGTTCAGCACCTACGACGCCGCCGGCAAGGTCTTCGCCGCCCTCGAAGACGACGCCTGGGACCTGGCCTTCCTGGCCATCGAGCCGGTACGGGCGGCGCAGATCGACTTCAGCCATCCCTACGTCATCATCGAGGGCACCTATCTGCTGCGGGACGCCGATCCCGCTCAGGGCGTCGCCGAGCTGGACCGGGCTGGCCGCCGTATCGCCGTGGGGCAGGGCGCCGCCTACGACCTCTACCTGAGCCGTACCCTGACCCAGGCCGAGCTGGTGCGGGCGCCGACCTCGGCAGCCGCCGTGGACTGGTTCGTCGACCAGGGCCTGGACGCCGCCGCCGGCGTGCGCCAACCGCTGGAGGCCTATGCCCGGGCTCACGCCGGCTACCGGGTGCTGGCCGACAGCTTCACCGAGATCCGTCAGGCCATGGCCGTGCCCAAGGGGCGTAGCGCTGGTGCGGCCTTCGTCCGGGATTTTCTCGACGAGCAGATCCGCAACGGCTTCGTCGCCCGCGAGCTGGCCGCCAGCGGTCAGTCCGAGGCACGAGTGGGACCGGCACTGGGCAGCTGACAGCATCCGGGCCGGGCTGCGGGCAAGGCCGCAGCCCCTCTCCTTGCCGCTCGCCACGCGTCCGACCGCGCTACGACGTTGCAGCGGGCGCTAGGGCGATTCCCTGGTCACCGGCTCAACCGAGCGTGCGCACCAGCGCCGATACAGCGGCTCGGCCACTGCCATCACCACCACCAGACGCAGAATCTGCATGGCGGTAACGGTGCCCACACCCAGCCCCAGGGCCTCCGCCGTCAGGTACATCTCGGTGGTGCTGCCCGGTGTCATGCCCAGGCCCAGGGTGGTGAAGGGCAGGGCGAATACCTGGGCCAGCAGCCAGGCGATCAGGAAGGTGGCGGCCAGGCAGAGCAGGGTGTAGAGGGTTGCCAGCAGCAGAAAGCGCGGCGAGCGGCGAAAGAAGGCGCGGTCGAAGTGGCACCCCAGGGTGACGCCGATGAGCATCTGGGCCAGGTGGCTCAGCGTCGGCGGCAGGCTGGTGACCAGGCCGCTGGAGGCGGTGACCAGGCAGCACAGGGCCAGGGGGCCGAACATCCAGGGATTGGGCCAGCCGCGGCGCTTCCAGGCCAGGGCCGCCACCAGCCCAGCAGCCAGCAGCGGTGCCAGCCAGCGCCAGTCCGGCGGCGGTGGGACATGGGCGGCCTGGGCGATACCCGGCACGCCCCAGAGCATGGCGGGCGGCACCACCAGCACGATGATCACCAGCCGCAGGGTATGGGCGGCGGCGACCTTGGGCGCATCGGCGCCATGGCGTTCGGCCAGATTGATCATCTCGGCGAAGTTGGCTGGCATGAAGGCGAAGAAGGCGGTCTTGCGTTCCGTGCCCAGGCGCTGCACGGCGGTGATACCCACCAGCGCCAGCAGTAGCGTGGCAACCGCTGCCAAGGCCATCAGCGGCAGGTGCCTGACGACCTCGGTCAGTACCGCCGGGGTGAAGTGCAGCCCAATGGCCGTGGCGATCAGCCATTGCCCCGCGGGGCGGCCGTGGGGAATGGCAGTGATGCGCCAGCCCAGGCAGCGGCAGAGGGTTACGGCGATCAGGGCGCCGGTGATCCACGGCAACGGCCAGTGCACCAGGCTGGCGAGCCAGCCGCCGAGCAGGCCGACGAAGGGGGTGGGCCACCAGGGGCGAGGGGCGAAGCGGGAAGTCGACATGGCGTTGTACAGGGATCCGGTTGCAGGGTTCAGGGGCGCAGATGACCGACGAAGGCCTTGGCTACCGGTGACAGCGCGCTATAGCGCCGCACCACTACGACGATGGCGCGACTGGCCCAGGCTTCGTCCAGTTCCAGGGCCACCAGTTTCATCGGCTTGAGATAGGGCCGCACGATGGACTCGGGCAGTACGCACAGGCCCAGGCGAATCGCCGCCAGCCGGCACATGGCCTCGAAGCTGCTGATGCGCACGCGTTGACGGATGCCGCGCTGGAGCAGCGCCGCCTGGCGCGAGAGCAGGGCGTTCATCGAGCTTTCCACGTGGGGGCCGATGAATTCGTGGTCCAGGGTCTCGGCGAAGCTTACCCGGTCACGCCCGGCCAGGGGGTGATCCGCAGCGGCGATCACCACCAGTCGCTCGCGGCGATAGGCGAAGGTCTCCAGGTCCAGGGCGGCGGTATCGGCCGCGACGATGCCCACGTCCGCCCGGCCTTCCGCGACCGCCTGGACGATGCTGCCACCCACCCGCTCCTCGATGTCGAAATCGACCCGCGGATAGAGGCCCATGAAGCTGGCGAGATCGGGAGTCAGGTGGTTGGTCAGCGCCGAGGTGATGGCTTGCAGGCGGATATGGCCGGTGGCGCCGCTGCCGTGCTCGTTGAGCTCCAGCTGCATGAGTCGCAGATCGCCATGCACCCGCTCCACATAGTGCAGCATAGTCTCGCCGGCCGGGGTGAGTCCCATGCCACGGGCGTGCCGGATGAACAATGGCACCCCGACCTGGTCTTCCAGTTCGCTGATTCTCTTGCTCACGGCGGATACGGCCAGATGGCAGAGCCGCGCGGCGCGGGTGACGTTGCGCTCCTGGGCCACCGCCCGGAAGACGTTCAGGCTGACCAGATCGTAGCGTGGCGCAGAGCCGCTCATGGGCGATCCTTGCAAGGGTCAGGGGGCGACGGCCAGGGCCCGTTCGAAGAAGTCCGGCGTGCCGAAATTGCCGGATTTGAGCGCCAGGGCGATGGCCCCCCGGGCGCCGCTGCCCAGCGTCCAGGGTACGCCCGGGGCGATGGGCGCACCGATGCGCAGACTGTCAATGGCAAGCGCCTTGACCACTGCGCCCGAGGTTTCGCCGCCAGCCACTACCAGCCGGGTCACACCGACTTCGTGCAGGCCCTGGGCGATGCGGGCCAGGGCGTCTTCCACCAGTTGGCCGGCGCGCTCCACGCCCAGCTGGGCCTGGGCCTTGCGCACCTCCGCGGGATCGGCGCTGCCATAGATGAGTACTGGCTCGGAAGGCAGTCGCGCTGCGGCCCACTCCAGGGCAGCGCCGACCTGATCCTCGCCTGCGGCCAGGGCCAGCGGATCGAGGCGAAAGCCAGGCCGGTGCTCTAGCCAGAGGGCCACCTGGCCACGGGTCGCGGTGGAACAGCTGCCCGACAGCACGGCAGCCAGACCGGGCGCAGCCGGTAGGGCTGACGCTTCGGCATGGGCGGCCAGCAGACCCCGGCGACGGAAGTTGGCCGGCAGCCCCAGAGCCACGCCGGAACCGCCGGTGACGAGAGGATGATCCGCCACGGCTGCGCCTATGGCATGCAGATCGGCGTTGTCGATGGCGTCGACGATGACATGGCGGACGCCCTGCGCCTGGAGGTCGGCCAGGGCGGTGGCAATGGCTGCGCTGCCCTGGCGCACCTGGGGCAGGCGCAGCAGGCCCACGGAATGGGACGTCTGCGCCTGCAGCACCCGCACCAGATTGCTGTCGGTCATGGGTGTCAGCGGATGGTGGCGCATGCCCGACTCGGCCAGGGGCTGGTCGCCGACGAACAGCTGGCCGAGGTAGAGGGTTCGACCGTTTTCGGGGAAGGCGGGGCAGGCGATGCTCAGGCGCGCACCGAGGGCCTCGGCCAGGGCATCGGCGACCGGTCCGATGTTGCCGGCCGCGGTGGAATCGAAGGTGGAACAATACTTGAAGAAGAATTGCCGACATCCCAGCTCGCGCAGATAGGCCAGGGCCGCCAGGGACTGGGCGACCGCTTCGGCAGCGGGCAGGGTACGGGTCTTGAGGGCGACCACCACGGCATCGGCGTCGCTGGGCAGCGGACGGTCCGGTACGCCCAGTACCTGAACGGTGCGCATGCCCTGGGCCACCAGGGTGCTGGCGAGGTCGGTACCGCCGGTGAAGTCGTCGGCGATGCAGCCCAGGAGCGGCGTGGCCATGGTGGTTCTCCTTGTTGTTATCCGGGATGACCGGGGCGCGCACGCCCCGGGAGACGCGGGTATGGCCTTAGCCGCGCAGGACCTGGGCCACCGCCTGGCCGAAGGCGGCGCAGCCCAGGCTGCCGCCCAGGTCGGCCGTCCGCTTGGCCGGATCTTCCAGCACCTTGTCCACCGCCTGGTCGATCGCCGCGGCCGCTTCCTGCAGCTTGGCGTTGCCGCGGTGCTCGCCCATCCAGTGCAGCATCATGCCGATGGACAGGATCATCGACACCGGATTGGCCTTGTCCTGGCCGGCGATGTCCGGTGCCGAGCCGTGCTGGGCCTGGGCGCAGCAGTGGATGTTGCTGGCCATGATCGAGCCGGCCAGGCCCAGGCTGCCGGAGAGTTCGCTGGCCAGGTCGCTGATGATGTCGCCATAGAAATTGGTGGCCACCAGCACGTCGAAGCGCTCGGGGTTGCGCACCAGGTGCGCGGTGGAGGCGTCCACCAGCAGGTCGTCCAGCTGCACCTCGGGGAATTCCTTGGCCACGTTGCGCACGCATTCCAGGAAAAGGCCGTCGGTCATGTGGAAGCTGTTGGCCTTGTGGATGGCGGTGACCTTGCGGCGCCGTTTCATGGCCAGTTCAAAGGCCTGGCGGGCGATGCGCTCGCTGCAGTGGCGAGTGATCTTGCGGGTCGACAGCGCCATGTCCGGTGAGGGCATCACCTCGCCCCAGCCGCGGCTCATGTTGCGATCCGGATAGAAGCCCTCGGTGGCCTCGCGCATGATCACCAGGTCCATGCTCTTGCCTTCCTTCATGTTGGAGGCGAGGAAGGGTCTGGTGCGCGCCGGGCGCACGTTGGCATAGAGATCGAGACCGATACGAAAGCCAGCGGAGACGTTGCGACCGCCTTTTTCGGGCGCCGGGTAGTCGGCATGGGACTGGGTGCCGAGGATCACGCCATCGTAGGTCTTGGCCTTTTCCAGGGTCTCGTCGCGCAGCGTGATGCCGTGCTTCTCCAGGCTGGTGAAGCCGACGTCGTCGTAATCGAAGGTCAGTCCCAGGCCGAATTTCTCGTTGGCGACATCCAGCACGGACATGGACGCCTGGATGATTTCGGGACCGATACCATCGCAGGGCAGGACCAGAATACGCATTGTTTTCTCCTTGTAGATTCTGTGGGGAAGTCGGTCTGGTGGCTAAGTCGGCAAGGGTCAACGCCTGGCCAGAACGCTTTGTACTTTATGTCACCTAAAAACAATTCGTGCAATGGCGCAGGACAAAAAATGCGGTGCGATTCGTCGCGTGCGAACGCGGGCGCTCAGCGCCCGTGCGGAGGACGGGCGGGCAGGGGAAGTGGAGGGTTCAGGCAGGTGGGTAGATCAGGCGGGCTGCTTTGCCGCGTCTTCTTCGGCGGCTTCGAGCTGGCGATCCTGAGCCGCCTTGAGCCGGCTGACCACGTCGAGATGCTGGTGCAGGAACAGCGCCGCCTCTTCACGACTGCCGCCTTCGAGCAGGTCGAGGATGTGCAGGTGTTCCTGGCTCTGGCCGATCTGCCGCGAGCGTTCGACGTTGGAGCGATAGGCCATGAAGCGGCGCAACTGATTCTGCCGGCGGATGGCTTCGAGCAGGAAGACGTTGCCCGAGCAGCGCACCAGCAATTCGTGGAAGCTGGAGCCGATCTCGAACAGCTGCGCGCGGGACAGGGTGAAGAGCTCGCCGTCCAGCAATCGTTGCTGCCACTGGCGCGCCTGGGCGAAGGCGCGCTTGTCGATGCGGTAGCCCGGCTCGCGCAGGGCGAAGGGCTCGATGGCCATGCGGAAGCGATAGCTCTGGATATGGGCTTCGCTGTCATGCAGGAAGGTATTGATCTCCCACCCCTGGCCAGGGCGGCGTTCGATCATGGCCTCGCTGGCTAGGCGATTGAGCACCTTGAGCAACTGGCCGCGGGGAATCTGGTAGCGGCGCAGCAACTCG
This sequence comes from Pseudomonas flavocrustae, assembly GCF_029872515.1. NCBI lineage: Bacteria > Pseudomonadati > Pseudomonadota > Gammaproteobacteria > Pseudomonadales > Pseudomonadaceae > Pseudomonas > Pseudomonas flavocrustae. The sequence goes on from NZ_JAPDIQ010000002.1 coordinate 588,659, forward strand.
GCCTCGAAGAAGCTGCTGCGGATATCGCCCCGCAGCATGTCGTCCACCACCCGCAGATAGAGCTCCTCGTAGGGATCGTCCTCGCTGGGCAGGGCCGCCTGCTCGATGGTGCTGGCATTACGGGTCAGGAAGAAGCCGCGATTGGGCTCCTTGCGCGCCAGGCCCAGTTCTTCGAGAAGGGCAAAACCGCGGCGCACCGGTGAGCGGGAAACGCCCAGTTCCTTGGCGAAGGCCTCTTCGCGCAACGGATCACCGGCTTTCATCGAGCGGGCACGGGCAAGATCGATGATGCGCGGGGCGAGTTGTTCGGCGAGGTCTTTTTTCATCGGGAGTCTTCTGGACGACGGTTACCGGAGCGCAGGTACGGAAGAGGCTGGCCAGCCGGGTCTGGCGTATCGCCCTGACGTTACCATAACCATGGCCATCCGGAGCGGGCGACGGCGCCGGACACACCGTCGCCGGGGCCGTCAGCGGGCCGAGTAGAGCGGGAACAGGCCGAGGGCCATGGAGACCGCCATGAGCAGAAAGCTCAGGGCGAACGCCCATTTCATGGTGTATTTCTGGTGGTCGCTGAATTCCACCCCGGCCAGGCCCACCAGCAGATAGGTAGAGGCCACCAGCGGACTGAGCAGGTGCACGGGCTGCCCGATCAGCGAAGCCCTGCCGATCTCTGCCGCACCGATGCCATAGGCCTCGGCCGCGTGGGCCAGCACCGGCAGTACGCCATAGTAGAAGGCGTCGTTGGACATGAAGAAGGTACCGGGGATGCTCAGCAGCGCGGTGATGGGCGCCAGGTAGTTGCCCCAGCTTTCCGGCAGGGCCCAGAGCAGCGAGCCGGACATCGCCTTGACCATGCCGGTCCCGGAAAGGATGCCGGCGAAGATGCCGGCGGCGATGAAGATCGAGATCTGCGTCAGGGCTGCGGGTGCGTGGGCCGAAATACGCCGCCGCTGTTCGTCCATCTGCCGGTAGTTGATGGTCAGGGCGATGCAGAACGCGACCATGAACAGGATCGGCAGCGGCAGCAGTTCGATCACCAGGCAGGTCATCAGCGCCAGGGTCAGAAGGGCGTTGAACCAGAACAGCTTGGGCCGGCGCAATTCGGCGTTTTCATCGCTCAGGGTGAGCAGATCACCCATGTCTTCATCCATACCCGTGGCGCGTAGGGGATTACCGCCCGGCGCCGTCAGCAGGCCTAGGCGGCGGCGCTCCTGCAGCCCCAGCCAGAACGCCAGCGCCAGTACCCCGATGAAGCTCACGATCATCGGCGGGATCAGCGGGATGAACAGCTGGCTGGTTTCCACCTGCAGTGCGGCGGCGACCCGCGCCATGGGGCCGCTCCAGGGCAGCAGGTTGGTGACACTGGCAGCGAGGATGACCACGCAGGGCAGGATCAGCGGATTCAGCCGCAAACGGCGGAACAGCGGCAGCATGGCGGTCAGGGTGATCATGTAGGTGGTGGAACCGTCGCCATCCAGGGACACCATGCCGGCCAGCAGGGTGGCGAAGAGCACCGCCTTGGCCGGATCGCCCTTGATCAGCTTGATGAAGGTGCGAATGATGGGATCGAACAGCCCGGTATCGAACATCAGGCCGAAATAGAGGATGGCGAACATCACCATGATGGCAGTGGGCGCAACCTTGCGCAGGCCATCGATCATCATCGGGCCCATCTCCGGCGCGAAGCCGCCGATGATGGCGAAGATGATGGGGATGATGGTCAAGGCCACCAAGGGCGGCAGCCGCTTGGTCATGATCAGCGCCATGAAGGTCACGATCATTCCATAGCCGAGCAGAGAGAGCATCTGTATCTCCTGTTTCCAAAATACAACTTTTGTTGTGGTTGTCGTTGTGTTCGGTGGCGGAGTAGCGATCAGCTCATGTGAAGGCCGCCATTGAGGGAGAAGTCCGCGCCGGTGGCGAAGGCCGATTCGTCCGACGCCAGCCAGGAGCACATGGAGGCGATCTCTTCCGGCGTACCCAGGCGGCGCATCGGGATTTCATGAACGATGCGATCCATCTGCTCGGTCCGGGTGAGCGCCTTGAGCCGGGGCGTGGCGATGTAACCCGGCGAGACGGTATTGACCGTGACGCCGCGGGCTGCCAGCTCACGGGCCAGGGCACGGGTGAAGCCGCGGATCGCCGACTTGGCGGTGGAATAGTTGACCTGGCCGACCTGGCCGAGCTGGGCGTTGACCGACGAGATGTTGATGATCCGGCCCCAGCCGCGGGAGGTCATGCCGTCGATCACCTGCCGGGTGACGTTGAACAGCGAGTTGAGATTGGTATCGATGACGGTCTGCCAGTCGCCCGGTTGCATGTCGCGGAACACCACGTTGCAGGCAGTACCGGCGTTGTTGACCAGCACATCGACGGAGCCGACCTCGTCGCGAATCTTGGCGAAGGCCGCCCGGGTGGATTCCCAGTCGGCCACGTTGCCTTCGGCGGCGATGAAGTCGAAGCCCAGCTTGCGTTGCTGTGCGAGCCAGTCGGTCTTGAGCGACGAGTCCGGGCCACAGCCGGCGATGACGGTGAAGCCATCCCGAGCCAGGCGTTGGCAGACGGCGGTTCCCAATCCGCCCATGCCGGCGGTAACGAAGGCGATGCGCTTGCTCATGTATTGCTCTCCTATTGTCGTTCTTGTCGGGCGTGAGCCATGTAAGGCACGGTAAGATGAATCCAATTGTCTTGTAAATACACAAAATACAATTTAGGGATGAATGACCGGTCCAAGGTGGCTGTAGGGTTAGGGCCTCGGTGTACCGAGGCCGCTGGTTCAACTCCCTTGTTCGCCGAGGCTCTTGCGGATCACATAGGGCAGGATGCCGCCCTGACACAGGTAGAGCAGCTCCTGGCTGGAATCCAGCGGCAGTTCGAGGGCCACGCTGTCACTCCGGCCGTCCGGACGGATGATCTGCAGCGTGATGGAATTGATCCCTACCCGCAGTTCATCCAGGCCAGCGAAGTCCAGGCGCTCGTCGCCGGTCAGACACAGGCTCTCGGCGGTTTGCCCGGCCGGGAAGCGCACTGGAAAGATGCCCATGCCGATCAGGTTGCTGCGGTGGATCCGCTCGAAGCTCTGCGCCACCACCAGCCTGACGCCCAGGGTGGCCTGGGCCTTGGCCGCCCAGTCGCGACTGGAGCCTGCGCCATAGTTGATGCCGGCGAACACCACCAGCGGCGTGCCTTGGCGGACCCAGCTGAGGGCGGCGTCGTATACCGGCAATACCTCGCCGTCGGCTGCTCGCGCCCAGCCGCCCTGGCCCGGATGCGCCGGCAGCAGGCGATTCTTCACCGCGCGGTTGACGAAGGCACCGCGCATCATCACCTCGTGATTGCTGCGCCGGGTCGAGTATTGATTGAGGTCTTCCGGCGCCTCGCCATGGTCCACCAGCCAGCGGCCGGCCGGGCTCTCCAGGGGAATGGCACTGGCGGGCGAGATGTGGTCGGTGGTGATGTTGTCGCCCAGCACCATCAGCGCCCGGGCGTCGCGCACGGCAAGCGACGCCGGCGGTTCCGGGGTTATGCCCTGCAGATAGATCGGACGGCGCAGATAGGTCGAGCTTGGCGACCAGGGAAAGCGCACGCTGCCCTCGGCCGACAACGCCTGCCAGTGGTGGGTGCCGTCCCAGAGGGTGGCGTTGCGCTGGCGGAAGAGTTCGGGCCGCACCGTTGCGCGGACCAGGGCCTGGACTTCGTCATCGTCCGGCATCAGGTCGCGCAGGTAGACCGGCTGACCGGTTTGATCCAGGCCCAGCGCGGCCTGTTCGAGATCGACGTCGATGCTGCCGGCGAGGGCATAGGCGACCACCAGAGCCGGCGAGGCCAGGTAGCCGAACTGCGCCTTGGGATTGACCCGGCCTTCGAAATTGCGATTGCCCGAAAGTACCACCACCGTCTTCAGGCCCTGGTCGGCGAAGGCCTCCACATGGGCTTCGAAGGTGCCCGAGTTGCCGATGCAGGTCATGCAGCCGAAGCCGGCCAGCTCGAAGCCGAGCGCGGCGAAGTCGCTCAGCAGATCGGCTTCACCCAGATAATCGGCCACCACCCGGGAGCCGGGTGAGAGTGAGGTCTTCACCCAGGGCTTGCGGGTCAGGCCGCGCATCCGTGCTCGTCGCGCCAGCAGCCCGGCCTGGATCATCTGGCTCGGATTGGCAGTGTTGGTGCAGCTGGTGATGGCGGCGATGGAGATGGCGCCGTGGGTCAATGGCTGGCCAAAACTCGGCTCGAAGTAATCCGCTGCGGCTTGGCTGGAGCGGGCGATCAGCGCCGCAGCCGGTTCGGCGCGGAGCTCGGCGCGAAAGGAGTTGGCGGCTTCAGCCAGTGGCTGCCACTGGTGCGGCTGGTGCGGGCCAGCCACGCTGGGCTCTATGCTGGCGAGGTCCAGGTGAACGACCTCGGTGAAAACCGGTTCGGGATCTCCATCGTGGCGCCATAACGTTTGGGCCTCCAGGTAGGCGGCGACCCGCTCGCGCAGCTCGGGACTGCGACCGGTGAGCTCCAGATATTCCATGGTGACGGCGTCGAACGGAAAGAACACCACGGTCGCGCCGTATTCCGGCGCCATGTTGGCCAGGGTGCCGCGGGCGGCCCAGCTCAGGCCCGACAGGCCCGGTCCGCAGAATTCGACGAACTTGCCCACCACGCCGCGCTGACGTAGCAACTGGGTGACTTTCAAGGAAAGGTCGGTGGCAGTCACTCCCGGACGCAGCGCGTTGGTCACGCGGATACCGATGACCTCGGGAAAGCTGATCGGTACCGGTTCGCCCAGCATGGCCGCCTGGCCTTCCAGACCGCCGACGCCCCAACCCAGGATGCCGATGGCATTGATCATCGGTGTATGGCTGTCGGTGGCGACCATGCCGTCCGGGTGCAGCAGGGGCTGGCCGTCACTGGTCTCGCTCTCCCAGACCACGGTGCCCAAGGACTCCATGTTGACCTGGTGGATGATGCCGGTGCCTGGTGGCACCACCTTGAAGTTGTCCAGGCTCTTCTGCGCCCACTTGATGAACTGGTAGCGCTCGGTGTTGCGGCGATAGTCGATGTCCAGATTGGCTTCCACCGCACCTGGCTCGGCGAAGCGCTCGACGATCACCGAGTGATCGATGGTCAGCACCGCCGGGATGCGCGGATTCATCCGGCTCGGATCGCCGCCCAGTTCGGCCACCATGTCGCGCATGCCGGCGAAGTCGGCCAGGGCGGGCAGGCAGGTGGTGTCATGGAACATCAGGCGGTTGGGCAGGAAGGGCGCCTCGCATGGCGGGCCTTCACCGCGGGCCCGGGCCAGCACCGGCGGTAGCGCCTCGGGAAAGCAGCGGGCGACGTTTTCCACCAGCAGGCGCAGGGAATAGGGCAGGCGGGCCAGGGTGTCGGCGTCGAACAGGCGCTTGAGATCGGCATAGGCGTACTGCCGGTCACCGAGGGTGAGCTGGCCGGTGTAGGCGGAATCCAGGGCAAACTTCATGGGCTATCCGGTCCGGTTGCGAGAAGGTAGAGAGGTAGAGGAATGCTAGGAGAGCCGGCATCACCCGGAAATTGGTATCTGGCCAACGCAGCGTTCTCGGTCCGCGAACGCTGGATTTCAAGCTTGGCAAATATTGTTCTGTATTGATATAAAAGACAATATTAATGACCTGAAATCATTGCGGGCCGCTGCTGCCCAAGGGACGTCAGCCCCCAAATAGACGAGGTCCACCTTGCTTACCGCCCTGTCCGATCCGGTCTTCCTGACCAGTCTGCTCCAGATCGTCATCATCGATATCCTGCTTGGCGGCGATAACGCCGTGGTCATCGCCCTGGCCTGTCGGCGCCTGCCGGACGCGCAACGTCGCAAGGCCATCCTGGGTGGCGTGGCCGGGGCCGTCATCCTGCGCATCCTGCTGCTGTTCGTCGCCAGCTACGTGCTGGGCTGGCCGCTGCTCAAGGTGGTGGGCGGCGTGCTGCTGCTGTGGATCGGCATCAAGCTGCTGGTGCCCGAAGACGACGAGGCCGACGTCAAGGCCGGTACCACCCTGGGCCAGGCGATCTGGATCATCATGGTGGCCGATGTGGTGATGAGTCTGGATAACGTCATCGCCGTGGCCGGCGCGGCTCAAGGCCATCTGGGCCTGGCCGTCACCGGGGTGCTCATCAGCATCCCCATCATCATCTTCGGCAGCCAGCTCATCCTGAAGCTCATGGAAAGGTTTCGCTGGCTGGTGGTGGCCGGCGCGGCACTGCTCGGCTGGATCGCCGGCAAGCTGATTGCCAGCGATGAACTCCTGCAGGGGTGGCTCGGTACCGGTGACATGCACTGGGTCCCCTATGCCGCCGGCGTCCTCGGCGTCTTCATCGTGGTCGTGACCGGCCAGTTGCTGGCACGGCGAACGGTAACGGCCTGACCGATCTTTCGACCATCAAGGAGCACCACCATGACCTTCAAGACCACCGACCTCTGCGACGCGCATGGTGACCAGGCGCGGGTCCTGCAGCCGATCTTCCAGGACCTGGGCGGCCGCACCGATTTCGCCGGACCGGCGCTGACGGTCAGGTGCTTCGAGGACAACTCGCGTATCAAGGAACTCAGCCAGCAGCCGGGCGAGGGGCGCGTGCTGGTGGTCGATGGCGGTGGCAGCGACCGCTGCGCGCTGCTCGGCGACATCATTGCCGAGGACCTGGTGAAGAACGGCTGGGCCGGTGCGCTCATCTATGGTCAGGTTCGCGACAAGGCGGTGCTGACCGGGTTGCCGTTGGCCATCAAGGCGCTGGGCGTCTCGCCGCGCAAGTCGGTCAAGCGTAACGAAGGCCAGGTCGGCGAGCCGGTGACCTTCGCCGGGCAGACGATCCGCAGCGGCGATCAGCTCTACGCCGACGCCGACGGCGTGATCATCCTCGACGTCCGCTAGGCGCTTCCGCCAGCTACCCGTCGCCGTTCAGGCGGCCCTTCCTGGAGCGCTATCACCATGACCGCCGCCAAACGCATCTTTCTGATTCACGCCACCCGCATCGCCATCGAGCCCATCAACGCGGCCTTCGCCCAGGATTGGCCCCAGGCGCTGCGCTTCGATCTCTGGGACGATTCGCTGTCGAAAGACGCCAGCGCCGCTGGCGGCAGTACGCCAGCGCTGGACCAGCGCATTCAGGACCTGGCCGAGCATGCCTTTCGCGCCCAGGCCGACGCCGTGCTCTTTACCTGCTCGGCCTTTTCCAGCGCCATCGAAGCCTGCCAGCGCCGCTATCAGCGACCGATCCTCAAGCCCAACGAGGCCATGGTGCAGGAGGCCCTGGCCAGGGGCGGTCGCATCGCCGCCCTGACCACCTTCGGCCCGGCGGGCGCGGCCATCGTCAGCGACTTCGAGGTCGAAGCAAGCCGCCGCGGCCAGACGGTAGATATCTCACCAATCCTTTGCGAAGGCGCGCTGGAAGCCCTGCATGCGGGAGACCAGGCCCGCCACGACGCCCTTATCGCCGCGGCTGCAGAGCGGCTACGCGGCGACTATGACGTGCTCTGTTTCGCACAGTTTTCCATGACCGCCGCGCAATCGGCCAGCGAAGCCGCCTGGGGCGGCTCGGTGCTTACTACGCCGGCCAGCGCCGTGCGGCGCCTGCGACAGCTGCTTGAAGGCTAGGACCTTTCCAGCGGTCGAATTCACCCGGTCCCGCATCTCCGTGCATATGGTTAGTCAAATTCCGTCTTTACCAAAAGTTATAACAGCTCATTAGCCTATAACGCTTTCGGGTAGCCAGTCGGCACGGAGCGGGATGATGGGCAGGGTAGGGAAGGGATTGGCGGTTATCGCCGCGGTGGTGGGTGCCCTGGGTTTCGCGGGCAATGCCGCCGCCGAGGGCAGGATCAGCATCGCCCAGCAATTCGGCATCGGCTATCTGATCCTCGACGTGGTACGCGATCAGCAGCTGATCGAAAAGCACGGCAAGGCCGCCGGGCTGGACATCCAGGTGGACTGGAACAGCATCTCCGGCGCCACCGCCATGAACGAGGCGCTGCTGGCCGGCGCGCTGGACGTGGTCTCCGCCGGGGTACCGCCGATGCTGACCGTCTGGGATCGCACCCGCGGCCGGCAGAACGTCAAGGCCATCGCCGCCCTGGGCGCCATGCCCAACTACCTGTTGAGCAATCGCGCCGAGGTCAGGTCGATCAGCGACCTGACCGACCAGGACCGCATCGCCGTGCCGGCGGCGGGCGTGGGCTTCCAGTCGCGCACCCTGCAGATCGAGACGGCCAAGGTCTTCGGCGACGCCCAGTTCAAGAAATTCGACGCCATCAGCGTGAGTCTGCCGCACCCCGATGCCAGCGCCGCCCTGATGGCGGGCGGCGCGGAGATCACCACCCATTTCTCCAGCCCGCCGTTCCAGTACCAGGCGCTGGAGAATCCCCGAGTCCATCGCATCCTCAGCAGCTACGACGTCCTCGGCGGACCGGGCACCTTCAACGTGCTCTACACCACCGAGAAATTCCACGACGAGAATCCCAAGACTTATCGCGCCTTCTATGACGCCCTGGTGGAGGCCGCCGCCTTCATCCGCGCCAACAAGGCCGCGGCCGCCGAGGCCTATATCCGCGTCGAGCATTCCAAGCTGCCGCTGGCCCTGGTGCAGCGCATCGTCGAGGACCCGGAGATCGATTTCACCGTCGAGCCCCAGCGCACCTTCGTCTACGCCCAGAAGCTGCATGAGCTGGGCGTGCTGAAACACCAGGCTGCCGCCTGGCAGGACTACTTCTTCCCCGAAGCCCACGAGCGTCCCGGCAGCTGAGCTGGACCACCAAGGAGAACACTCCCATGACCCTCGCATCCCCCCGTCCGGCCGCCGGCGAGACTTTCGAGATCCGTCCCTTCGGCAACCTGGGGGCCGAGATCCTCGGCATCGATCTGGCCCAGCCGCTCAATGCCGAAGACTTCGCCCGTGTCCATCGCGCCCACCTGGACCACCATGTGGTGGTGTTCCGCGACCAGCGCATCACCCCCGCGGAGCAGATTGCCTTCAGCCGCCGCTTCGGCGAATTGCAGATCCATGTCCTCAAGCAATTCCACCTGGCCGGCCACCCGGAGATCCTCATCGTCTCCAACATCGTCGAGGACGGCCAGCCGATCGGCCTGGGCGATGCCGGCAAGTTCTGGCACTCGGACCTCTCCTACAAGGAGCTGCCGAGCCTGGGGTCCATGCTGCATGCCCAGGAGTTGCCGGAGGAGGGCGGCGATACCCTCTTCGCCAACATGCACCTGGCCTACGACACCCTGCCGGCGGCGCTGAAGCGCCAGGTAGAAGGTCTCCAGGCCGAGCATTCCTACACCGCCACCTACGCCAAACCCAAGTTTGAGGGTAACTGGCGGCCGACCCTGACCGCCGCGCAACTGGCCGAGGTCAAGGCGGTGGTGCATCCGGTGGTGCGCACCCATCCGGAAAACGGCCGCAAGGCGCTGTTCGTCAGCGAGGGCTTCACCACCCACATCGTCGGCCTGCCGGAAGACGAGAGTCGCGAGCTGCTGGCCGAGCTGCATGCCCACAGCGTCAAGCCCGAGCACCTCTATCGCCACCAGTGGCAACCCCACGACCTGGTGTTCTGGGACAACCGCTCGCTGCTGCACCTGGCGGCCGGCTGCCCCAATCATCTGCGGCGCAAGCTGTATCGCACGACCATCCAGGGCGATGCACCTTTTTGAAAGCTTGCTCAAAGTCTGCTGCGCGTCGGCCAAACCGCGTTGAAAAGCCCGTCGGAATGCTCATTTACCACCCGTAAATTCCGCTTCCTCCGGTCTTTTAGCCTCGTTTGGCTCTAGCTCGCAAAACTTTGAGCAACCTTTAAATACCGGAGACGACCATGAATGCCCCTCTCGCTTCCCGTCCGCACCTGACCCTGGCGCAGACCCAGCCGCTGCTGCAGGTGCAGGATCTCGACCTCGAATACCACACCCGCGAGCGCCGGGTGCGGGCTACCCACCAGGTGTCCTTCGAGGTGCATGGCGCCGACCGTTTCGTGCTGCTCGGGCCGTCCGGCTGCGGCAAGTCGAGTCTGCTCAGGTCGGTGGCGGGTTTTCTGCCGCCGCTGCACGGCGAGATCCGCCTGGATGGCCAGCCGATCAGGGGCCCTGGACCGGACCGCATCGTGGTGTTCCAGGAATTCGACCAGTTGCCGCCGTGGAAGACGGTGCTGGAGAACACCATGTTCCCGCTGCTCGCCAGTCGCCAGGCCAGTCGTGGCGAGGCGCGCGAGCGAGCGCTGCATTACCTCGACAAGGTCGGCCTGGCGCGCTTCGTCGATGCCTATCCGCATCATCTCTCCGGCGGCATGAAGCAGCGGGTGGCCATCGCCCGCGCCCTGGCCATGCAGCCCAAGATCCTGCTGATGGACGAACCCTTCGCTGCGCTGGATGCCTTAACCCGGCGCAAGATGCAGGAAGAATTGCTGGCGCTCTGGGACGAGGTGCGCTTCACCCTGCTGTTCGTCACCCACTCCATCGAAGAGGCGCTGGTGGTGGGCAATCGCATCCTGCTGCTGTCGCCCCATCCGGGCCGGGTCCGCGCGGAACTCAACTGCCACCAGTTCGGCCTCGAAGACTTCGGCGGCGCCGAATTCCAGAGTACCGCGCTGCGCATCCACAACCTGCTGTTCCCCGACGACGTTCAGACCCTGCCACCGGAGGTCGCCGACGAGCGCCTGCGCCTGCAGCAGGCCATCGTCCAGGGGCGCATTTCCTACTAGTTTCGAGGTAGACCCATGACTCGACAGCCCCCGGTGCGGGCCGAATACCAACGCGACCTCGCGCCCCTCGACGACTTGCCGCTGGCAGTCGAACTGCCCCTGGTGACGCGCCTGTGGAGCCAGGCCTGGCTACGCAAGCTGGTGATCCTGGCGATCCTGATGCTGGCCTGGGAAGTGGCCGCCCGCTGGCAGGGCAACGACCTGCTGCTACCCAGCTTCCTGCAGACCGCCGCGGCCTTCTGGGATGGCCTGGTGACCGGCGAATTGCCGGCCAAGGTCGCCATTTCTCTCGGCACCCTGCTCAAGGGCTATCTGCTGGGCGTGGTCCTGGCCCTGGCGTTGAGCGCCCTGGCCGTGTCCACCCAGTTCGGTCGCGACCTGCTCGGCACCCTGACCTCTATGTTCAACCCGCTGCCGGCCATCGCCCTGCTGCCCCTGGCGTTGCTCTGGTTCGGCCTCGGCGAGAACAGCCTGGTGTTCGTGCTGGTGCATTCGGTGCTCTGGCCCATGGCGCTCAACACCTACTCGGGCTTTCTCGGCGTTTCCGACACCCTGCGCATGGCGGGGCGCAACTACGGCCTCAAGGGGCTGAGGTACGTCGGGCTGATCCTCATCCCGGCGGCGCTGCCGGCCATCGTCTCGGGCCTGAAGATCGGCTGGGCTTTCGCCTGGCGCACCCTGATCGCCGCCGAGTTGGTATTCGGTGCCTCCAGCGGCAAGGGCGGCCTGGGCTGGTACATCTTCCAGAATCGCAACGAGCTCTACACCGACCGCGTCTTCGCCGGCCTCGCCGCGGTGATCATCATCGGCCTGCTGGTGGAAGGCCTGGTGTTCGCCACCCTGGAACGGCTGACGGTGAAGAAGTGGGGCATGCAGCGGTAGGGTCTTCCCCGGCCTGTTGGGCTTCGCTGCGCTCAACCCAACCTACGGGATAGCACCGTAGGTTGGGTTGAGACGGCTCCACCGTTGAAGGGCAACAGACCACCGGGTCTGCCGCGGTAGGAACGCCTCTCAACGCTCGCTCGGACCGCCCCCTTTCCCTCTGGGAGAGGGCTGGGGTGAGGGCACCCTTCGCAGCGAAGTCCTCCAGTGGAAAAGGCTGCGCCGTTTTCCACACTACGGCGGCTGATCGCGGCCGTGGGCCGCTCCTACAGTAGCCGGATATCCCGTAGGAGCGGCCCATGGCCGCGATCAGCACAATGCTGAAGTCTCGTAGGAACGGCCACGTGCCGGACCACCAAGACCGCGATAGAAAATCTAGTACTCCATGTCTTTAAATGCGCCTTATAAATAAATCTCGCATTAGGATATGCGCATAAGGAATTTCCTTCTTATGCCTTGCCTGCCTAAGGTGAACCCCAGCCAACGCCTTCCCGGAAGGCGTCCCCTTTACCTCGGCACGGGATTCACCACCATGAGCGTTCAGTTCCTCGGCATGATCGGCCATCGCCTCACCTCGGAGATCATCGCCCCCTCCGGTCCCATCTTCGACAAGGGCTATGTCACCCGCTTCGCCCAGGCCCACGAGCAGGCCGGCTTCGATCGCATCCTGGTGGGCTACTGGTCTGATCAACCCGATGGCTTCCTGGTCACTGCCCTGGCCGGGCAGGCGACGCAGACGCTCAAGTTCCTGCTGGCCCATCGGCCCGGGTTCGTCGCCCCGACCCTGGCGGCGCGCAAGTTGGCGACCCTCGACCATCTGCTCGACGGCCGCCTGGCGGTACACATCATCAGCGGCGGCAGCGACGGCGAGCAGCGCAAGGACGGTGACTGGCTCGATCATGACCAGCGCTACGCCCGCACCGAGGAATTCCTCGACGTGGTGCGCCAGGAGTGGACCAGCACCCAGCCCTTCGACCACGAGGGCGAGCACTACCGGGTGGCGAAGGGCTTCTCCGCCATCAAGCCGCTGCAGCAGCCGAGTCTGCCGGTCTATTTCGGCGGCTCCTCGCCAGCCGCCCTGCGGGTGGCCGGCAAACACGCCGATGTCTTCGCGCTCTGGGGCGAGTCCCTGGCCCAGACCCGCGAGACCATCGCTGCGGTCCGCGCCGAGGCGGCGCGCCATGGCCGCACCCCCAGCTTCAACGTCTCCTTCCGGGTGATCCTCGGCGACACCGAGGACGCTGCCTGGGCCAAGGCCGAGGCCATTCGCCAACAGGCCAAGGCGCGCCTGGCCGCGGAAGGCGCCATGCATCCGGCCAAGCCGGAAGCGGTCGGGGCCCAGCGCCTGCGCGATACCGTGGCCCTGGGCGATCGCGTGGATCGCCGACTCTGGACCGGTATCGCCGCCCTGGTCGGTGGCGGGCACAACTCCACCGCCCTGGTGGGCACCGCCGAGCAGGTGGCGGATGCCTTGCTGGACTACTACGACCTGGGCGTGGACAGCTTCCTGATCCGCGGCTTCGATCCGCTCAACGACGCCGTCGAATACGGTCGCGAGCTGATCCCCCTGACGCGTGAGAAGGTCGCCGCGCGCCTGGCCGCCGCCCGTCGCACCGGCTGAAGCCTGCTGACCCACCCACCGCGCGACCGTACCCACGGAGCGCTCCCGATACCTTCGAGGAGACGCCTTCGTGATCAAGGGATTGCTATTCGCCGCCGGCCTTCTGGCCGGCACCTCCGCCAGCCTGGCCCAGGCGGTCACCCTCACCATCGGTGACCAGTTTTACTACAACAGTACCCTGCTGGAGCAGGCCGGCGAGCTGAAGGATCTGCCGTACCAGATCCAGTGGAAGAGATTCAACGCCGGGGGGGCGGTGGTGGAAGCGCTCAATGTCGGCTCCATCGACCTGGGCATCGTCGGCGACACCCCGGTGATCGCCCTGGCCGCCCGCGGGGGACCGGTCAAGGTGGTGGCGGTGACCCGCAACCGCCCGGACGGCACCGCCATCGTCGTCGGCAAGGATTCGCCGATCAAGACGGTGGCGGACCTGCCCGGCAAGCGCGTGGCCATCTGGAAGGGCTCCTGGAGCCAGCAGCTGGTCTATTCGGCGCTGGAACAGGCCGGACTGCCCAGCGACGCCCCGCGCTACAGCTACCTGATGCCGACCGAGGCCGTGGCCGCCCTGAGCCAGGGCACCCTGGACGCCACCGCCACCTGGGAGCCCTATGTCAGCATGGTGGAACGCCAGGGCGGACGGGTGCTGGTCACCGCCAAGGACCTGATGCCGGGCCCGGTCTATGTGGTGGCCAATACCGGGCACCTGGAGGAGAACCGCGCCGCCATCGGCGATTTCGTCGCCCGCCTGCAACGCGCCCGCAGCTGGGCGCGGGACCACGTCGACGTCTATGCCCAGGCCTGGGCCAGGCGCAACAACTCCGATCCGGCCATCGCCGAACGCTGGTTCCGGCGCGACGCCACCTGGGTCGAACCAATCAGCGCCCAGACCCTGAGCGATGGCCAGAAGACCGCCGACTTCCTGGTCAAGGCCGGGGTGCTGCCGCAGCCCTATGACGTCAAGTCGCTCTATGACCAGAGTTTCAATCGCTACCTGCAAGCGCCCCGGGAGGCCAGCCGATGAGTCGCCACCTGCACCTCGCCGGCTTTCTGCTGGCCGGTCCTGTCGTCCATAGCCACGTCGTTTGGCGCCACCCCGAGACCCAGGGTGATTTCCTCGACCCGGCCTACTACGTCCGCGCGGCCAAGGCGCTGGAGGAGGGGCTGTTCGACTTCCTGTTCTTCGCCGACCGCCTGGCCGTGGGCGACCAGCTCGGCGGCTCACGGGAGACCGCCTTGCGCCTGGGCGCCCAGGACGCCACCCGACTCGATCCGCTGCCATTGCTGTCCTTCCTGGTGGCTCACACCCGCCACCTCGGGCTGGGTTGCACCCGCTCCACCACCTACTATGAACCGGCCCATGTCGCCCGGGCCTTCGCCACCCTGGATCACCTGTCCCGCGGGCGCGCCGCCTGGAACATCGTCACCTCGATGAACGACAGCGAGGGCCGGCTGTTCGGCAAGGAGCGCCACCTGGAACACGACCTGCGCTACGACCGCGCCGACGAATTCGTCGAGGTGGCCGTCAAGCTGTGGCGCAGTTGGGGACCCGCGGGGCTGCGCCTGGATCGGGACGCCGGCGTGCTGGCCGATCCCGCGCAGGTGCGCGCCCTCGATCACCAGGGCGACTGGTTCCGCGTGGAAGGCCCGCTCAATATCCCGCGCAGTCCCCAGGGGCGCCCGGTGCTGATCCAGGCCGGTTCCAGTGGTCGCGGCCGGCGCTTCGGCGCGCGCTGGGCCGAGGCCATCTTCACCATCCAGCCGAATCTCGCCGCCATGCGCGCCTTTCGCGACGACGTCCGCCGCCAGGTGCTGGAGCAGGGGCGGTCGCCGGATGGCTGCAAGATCCTTACCTCGGTCATGCCCTTCATCGGCGGCAGCGAAGCCGAGGCGCGCGCCAAGCAGGAAAGACACAACGCCCTGGCGCAACCGGAGGTGGGGCTGATCACCCTCTGCTCACAGCTCAATATCGACCTGTCGCGCTTCACCCTGGACACCGCCCTGGGCGAGGTGGTCGAGGTCGGCGACCTGCCGCCGGCCGCCGCCGAAAAGCTGCTGGAGCTGGGACCGCGCACCACCCTGGCCGAACTGGGTCGCAGCTACGCCGCCAGCGTCCGGGTGCCGCAGCTGGTGGGTACCGCTGCCCAGATCGCCGACCAGCTGGCCGAGTGGTTCGAGGCCGGCGGCTGCGACGGCTTCGTGATTTCCCCCGGTTACCTGCCGGGTTCCTTCGTCGAATTCAGCGAGAGCGTGGTGCCACATTTGCAGCGTCGCGGGCTGTTCCGGCGCCAGTACCAGGGTTCGACCCTGAGAGATCACCTGGGCCTCGGCCCCCTGGAGGACTAGATGAGCACGATCGAGGATGCCGCTGGCTGGCTGACGCTAGCCCGCGAGATCGGCGCGGAATTCGCCGCGAGGGTGGTGGCCGACGAACGCGACCGCATTCGTCCCGACGCCCAGCTGCAACGACTCAAGGACAGCGGCCTGACCAACCTGGTCATACCCGTGCGGCTCGGGGGTGCCGGCCAGCCCTGGTCGCTGGCCATGCGGGTGCTGCGCGAGATCGCCGCCGGCGACGGCTCGGTCGGCCTGCTCTTTGGCTATCACCTGCTCAATACCGTGAACCTGCGCCGCGAACCCCAGCCGCGGCGCGATCGGCTGCTGGCGGAGATCGCCGAGGGACGGCTGTGGCTGGCCGGGGTGGTCAATCCACGCGACGACGACATCCTCGCCACGCCGAGTCCTGGCGGCGGTTATCGCCTGACCGGGCGCAAGGGCTTCTGCAGCGGCGCCGCCTTTGCCGATCGACTCACCATCAGCGCCCTTGACCGGGAGAGCGGTGCACGCCTGATGGTCACCCTGCCGGCGGACCGGCCCGGACTGGCCTACGCCGGTGACTGGGACCACTTCGGCGTGGCCCGCAGCGACAGCGGCAGCTTCACCCTTGACGACGTCTGGGCCAGCGCGGAGGAGGTCCAGGTCTGCGACCTGGAAGACGCTGGCGATTTCGCCGCGGTCATCCGCACCCCGGTCAACCAGTCGGCCTTCACCCAGTACTACCTGGGCGCCGCCCAGGGCGCGCTGCGCGAGGCGCGGCGCTATCTGCATGCAGAAGCGCGGCCTTGGGTGCATTCCCTCGCCGCCAGCGCCAGCGAGGATCAACTGGTGTTGAGCCAGGTGGGCGAACTCTGGATCGCCCTGCAGGGCGCCGTGGCCCTCGCCGAGGTGGCGGCACGGCGGGTGGATGACCTGCTCGACGCCGATGCCGCCTTTACCACCGACCTGCGCGGCGAGACGGCCATCGCCGTGGCCAGCGCCAAGGTGCTGGCCGCCCGCACCGCCCTGGACGTCACCACCCGGGTATTCGACGCCCTGGGTGCCCGCGCCACCCACAACCGCCTGGGCCTGGATCGCTTCTGGCGCGACGTGCGCACCCACAGCCTGCACGACCCCCTGGCCTACAAGGTGCTGGAGGTCGGGCGCTATGCGGTCAATGGTCAGTACCCTGCGATCCTTGCCTACACCTGACTAAAGCTGGTCTGCTCTGGATTCACCCATTAGCTGGCGCAACGCTAAACCCAAAACAGGCGAGGGGGGCTGCGTTATGCTTGAGGCGCATGTCCAGCCACGGGAAGTCAGACGCCTCCTCATGAAGACCGACGATATCGAAGCCTTTGTCGCGGTGCTCCGCAGCGGCTCCCTCAATGCCGCTGCCCTGTCCCTTGGGCTCACTCAGCCGGCCATCACCCGCCGGCTGCAGAGCCTGGAACAGGATCTGGGTGTCGAGTTGCTCGACCGCCACACCAAGCCGCTCAAGCCAACCCGTCTGGGTCAGGAGGTCTACGGCCACTGCCGCGCCATCCTGCGCGAGATGGACGCCCTGCGCGAACGGGTGGCGGGCGATGCCCCGCCGTCCGGGCTGTTGCGCCTGGGCGTGCCCCAGACCCTGGGCGATGCGCTGTTGCTGCAGGCGGTACGGGAGATCCGCGCCCGCTATCCGGAGTTGCGCCCCCAGGTGGCGACGGGCTGGGGCAGTGTGCTGGTCAGCCGTATCGAGCATGGCGAGCTGGACGGCGCCCTGGTGCTGTTTCCGGCCAACAAGGTGTTCCCCGACAACATCGAGGCCCAGGCCCTGGGCGCCATGCCGCTGCAGGTGGTCTGTGCCCGCGACCAGGCGCCGGCCA
Source organism: Pseudomonas flavocrustae (assembly GCF_029872515.1). NCBI lineage: Bacteria > Pseudomonadati > Pseudomonadota > Gammaproteobacteria > Pseudomonadales > Pseudomonadaceae > Pseudomonas > Pseudomonas flavocrustae. Next base: position 606,039 of record NZ_JAPDIQ010000002.1, read on the forward strand.
AGGCGCAGCGGCTGGCCGATATCCAGGGCCAGGGCTGGGTACTCAACCCCGACGGCTGTGGCTTTCGCGCCAGCCTGCAACGGACCCTGGCCGAGCAGGGCCAGGCGCTGCGCATCAACTTGGAAACCTATGGCACCGAACTCCAGCTCGGCCTGGTGGCGGACGGTCAGGGCCTCGGCCTGGTCCCGGCACCGCTGCTGGCCTGCAGCGCCCACCGCGAACGCCTGGCGGTGATCCCGCTGAAGGACTTCAAGCCGGAAATCCAGCTGTGGCTGATCCACCCGCGCTTTCTCGGACCCTTGCAGGAGGTGGTCGAGGGGTTTGGGCGGGAGGCGAGTCAGCTGTTGGCAGCCTCCTGACAGCAGAACGCCCGGCAGCCAGGCTGCCGGGCGTCCGTTGACGCTGGCTTAGGCCGCAGGCTTCGCCAGGAACTCCCGCAACACGTAGTGCAGAATGCCGCCGGCCTTGAAGTAGCTCACCTCGTTGAGCGTGTCGATGCGGCAGAGCACCTCGACGCTCTCCAGGCTGCCATCCTCGCGGGTGACTTCCAGGGTTAGCGGCATGTGCGGCCGCAACTCGACACCGTCGATGCCCAGCACGGCGATCTTTTCCTGGCCGGTCAGTCCCAGGGACTTGCGGTCCACGCCGTCCTTGAACTGCAGCGGCAGCACGCCCATGCCCACCAGGTTGGACCTGTGGATGCGCTCGAAGCTCTCGGCGACCACGGCCTTCACGCCCAGCAGATTGGTGCCCTTGGCCGCCCAGTCACGGGAGGAACCGGTGCCGTATTCCTTGCCGGCGATGATGACCAGCGGGGTGTTTTCCAGTTCGTACTTCATGGCGGCGTCATAGATCGACAGCTTTTCGCCCGTGGGGACGTGGAAGGTATTGCCGCCTTCCTCGCCACCGAGCATCTCGTTCCTGATGCGGATATTGGCGAAGGTGCCTCTCATCATGACTTCGTGGTTGCCACGGCGCGAGCCGTAGGAGTTGAAGTCGGCATAGTCGACGCCATGCTCGGCCAGGTAGCGGCCAGCGGGGCTGTCCTTCTTGATGTTGCCGGCAGGGGAGATGTGGTCGGTGGTGACCGAATCACCCAGCAGCGCCAGGATGCGGGCATCGTGGATGTCGGCGATGCGCGGCGGATCGCCGGCTATGGTCTCGAAGAAGGGCGGATTCTGGATGTAGGTGGAGTCGGCATCCCAGACATAGGTCTCGGCGTCTGGCACCTGGATCGCCTGCCACTTCTCGTCACCGTCGAATACGGCGCCGTATTGCTTGTGGAACATGGCGGTGTCGAGCTTCTGCACGGCGTCGGCCACCTCCTGCTGGGTTGGCCAGACGTCTTTCAGATAGACCGGCTGACCGTTATTGCCGGTGCCCAGTGGCTCCTGGGTCAGATCGACCTTGACGCTGCCGGCCAGCGCATAGGCCACCACCAGCGGCGGCGAGGCCAGCCAGTTGGTCTTGACCAGCGGATGCACCCGGCCTTCGAAGTTACGGTTGCCGGAGAGTACCGAGGCTACGGTGAGGTCGGCGTCCTGGATGGCCTTTTCGATGGGATCGAGCAACGGACCGGAGTTGCCGATGCAGGTGGTGCAGCCATAGCCGACCAGGTCGAAACCGAGGTCGTTGAGATAGGGGGTAAGGCCGGCGGCGTTGTAGTAGTCGGTCACCACCTTGGAGCCGGGGGCGAGGGACGACTTGACCCAGGGCTTGCGCATCAGCCCTTTTTCCGCAGCCTTCTTCGCCAGCAGACCAGCGGCCATCATCACGCTGGGGTTGGAGGTGTTGGTACAGGAGGTGATGGCGGCGATCACCACGGCACCGTCCTCCAGCTGGAAGGTCTGGCCGTCGAGCTGGACTTCCACGCCACTGCCAGCCTTGGGGGCCTCGGCTTTTTTCGGCGCCAGGGAAGTGAAATCGCCAAAGGTCTTGGCGACCTCGCCGAGCAGCACACGATCCTGCGGTCGCTTGGGTCCGGCCAGGCTGGACTGGACTTCGCCCATGTCCAGCTCCAGCACGTCGGTGAACACCGGCTCGTCGCCGGGATTGCGCCACAGGCCCTGGGCCTGGGTGTAGGCTTCCACCAGTTGCACGGTCTCCTCGGGGCGACCGGACAGGCGCAGGTAATCCAGGGTGATCTGGTCCACCGGGAAGAAACCGCAGGTGGCGCCGTACTCCGGCGCCATGTTGCCGATGGTGGCGCGGTCGGCCAGGGGCAGGGTGGCCAGGCCATCGCCGAAGAATTCGACGAACTTGCCCACCACGCCCTTCTTGCGCAGCATCTGGGTCACGGTCAGCACCAGATCGGTGGCGGTGATGCCCTCGCGCAGCTTGCCGGTGAGCTTGAAGCCCACTACCTCGGGGATCAGCATGGACACCGGCTGGCCGAGCATGGCTGCCTCGGCCTCGATGCCGCCCACGCCCCAGCCCAGCACGCCCAGGCCATTGATCATGGTGGTGTGGGAGTCGGTGCCGACCAGGGTGTCGGGGAAGGCATAGGTGCGGCCGTCCTCGTCCTTGGTCCAGACGGTGCGGCCAAGGTACTCCAGGTTGACCTGGTGGCAGATACCGGTGCCCGGCGGGACCACGCGGAAGTTGTCGAAGGCATTCTGGCCCCAGCGCAGGAAGGCATAGCGCTCGCCATTACGCTCCATCTCGATCTCGACGTTCTCGTGGTAGGCGTTTTCGCTGGCGTAGCGATCCACCATTACGGAGTGGTCGATCACCAGGTCGACGGGAGAAAGCGGATTGATCCGCTGCGGATCGCCACCGGCCTTGGCCACGGCTTCGCGCATGGCGGCCAGGTCGACCACTGCCGGTACGCCGGTGAAGTCCTGCATCAGCACCCGCGCCGGCCGGTACTGGATCTCGCGATTGGCGGAGCGGGTCTTGGTCCAGTCGGCCAGGGCCTGGAGGTCCTCGCCGGTAACGGTCTGGTTGTCTTCCCAGCGCAGCAGGTTCTCCAGCAGCACCTTGAGGGATTTGGGCAGCTTGTCGAGATTGCCCAGGGTCTGGGCCGCGTCGGGCAGGCTGTAATAGTGGTAGGTGCGCTCACCGACCTGCAGGGTCTTGAGGCTTTTGAGGCTGTCCAGGGCTGGCATCAGGGGTCTCCTTATCGACGCTTCGACGGTTGCCCGCTGGCCGTACGAGCCTCGAAACGTGAAGGAGACCCGTACTAGCGCTGGGCGGACTGATTTTTCTAGGTGTAGTACTGGACCGATAGGCGCCGCTGGCGTTCCCCAGCGGGCGCGCTGGGGTATAGTGCGCGCCCTGCGTGACCCCTTGAGGAAGCCCCGTCGTGAATACCCTGTTGCTGCTGTGCCGTACCGGATTCGAAGGCGAGGTCTGCGCCGAGCTCGGCGAGCGGGCGGCGCTGCTCGGCGTGGCCGGTTATGCCAAGGGCAAGCCGGGTGCGGCCTATGCCGAATTCGTCTGTGGCGACGCCGAGGGTGCCGCCCGGTTGATGCAGAACATCACCTTCGCCGAGCTGATCTTTCCCCGTCAGTGGTCCCGTGGCGCCTTTCTCAGCCTGCCCGAGCAGGACCGCATCGGCCCGCTGCTGGAGCTGCTGGCGGGCTATCCCGTCTGCGGCAGTCTGGCCCTGGAGATGCCCGACACCAACGATGGCAAGGCGCTCTCCACCTTCTGCAAGAAATTCGAGCGTCCCCTGACCCTGGCGCTGCGCAAGGCCGGCCGCCTGGTGGATGATGCCCGGGCGCCACGGCTGCAGCTGACCTTTCTCAGCGGGCGCGAGGTTTTCGTCGGCGTGGTCGAACCGGGCAACGCCGCGCTCTGGCCCATGGGCATCCCGCGGCTGAGGTTTCCCCGCGAGGCGCCCAGTCGTTCGACCCTCAAGCTGGAAGAGGCCTGGCACCACTTCATCCCGCGTGCCGATTGGGAAACCCGCCTGTCCTCCGAGATGCGCGCCGTCGATCTGGGCGCCGCCCCGGGTGGCTGGACCTGGCAGCTGGTGGCCCGCGAGATGTTGGTGACGGCGGTGGACAACGGCCCCATGAACGAGGCGCTGATGGATACCGGCCTCGTCGAGCACCTGCAGGTCGACGGCTACGCCTTCGTGCCCAAGCGCCCGGTGGACTGGATGGTCTGCGACATCGTCGAGAAGCCCGCGCGCACCGCGGCGCTGATCGAACGCTGGATCGGCGAGGGCCACTGCCGCGAGGCGGTGGTCAATCTCAAGCTGCCGATGAAGCAGCGCTATCGCGAAGTGGCCGGCATCCTCGAACGCCTGCACGCCCATTTCGCCGATCGCGGTCAGCGGGTCGCCATCGGCTGCAAGCAGCTCTACCACGACCGCGAGGAAGTGACCTGTCATCTGCGCCGCCTGGATCGGAAACCCTAGGCCGCCATCAGGCTCTGAATGCAGATCGCTGTAACCGTTCTATCCCTGGAGACCCCATGACCCTCGAAGCCGATGCCACCCTCGACGCCAGCGGGCTGAACTGCCCGGAGCCGGTGATGATGCTGCACAACAAGGTGCGCGACATCGCCCCCGGCGCCCTGCTCAAGGTCATCGCCACCGATCCCTCCACCCAGCGCGACATCCCCAAGTTCTGCGTCTTCCTGGGCCATGAACTGGTGGAAAAGAGCGAAGGGGAAGGGCGTTATCTGTACTGGATTCGCAAGAAGGTGGAGTGAGGGTGGTCCGCCTGGGCCGAGAGGGTGCCATCGTCGAAGCCCGATGGTGCGATGCGGAGTGCGGTCTGTTGGGCTTCGCTTGCGCTCAACCCAACCTACGATGCACCGCCGCTTGGGCCCGGCTCTCGTAGGTTGGGTTGAGACGGCTCCATCGTCGAAGCCCAACGGACCGATGCCAAGGGAGCCGTAGCGTGGAAAACCGCGCAGCGTTTTCCACTGTGTGGTCTCGCGTCCGCGGACAAGGCTGCGCCGTTGTCCACGCTACGCTCAGGCGCTTGCGGCCGTTCTGACCACCCCCACCAGATGCTCCCCCAGCCGCCGATGCTGGTCCGCCTCGAAATGCACGCCGTCCACGGGACTCACCTGGATGATTTCGCCCGCATCGACGAAGGCCGCGCCCTGGGCCTCGGCCACCTGACGATAGCGCGCGGCCAATTGGCGGGACTTGGCCGCGCCGCCGGCGAAGATCTCGCCGAGAAAGCCCACTTCCTCGATGGGCGCCGGCGCCATGACAATCAGCCTGGGTGTGGCGCCGCCCGGGCCGGCATTGCAGCGCCTGATCTCTTCCAGCAGCACCTGCAACGCACTGGCGATGTCCGCGGGCGTCACCGACAGCCGCGCCTTGAGATCGTTGGTGCCGAGCATCAGCAGCAGGACGTCCACCGGCAGCTGACTCTCCAGGCAGGGTCGGAGATAGGTGAAGCCGTTCTTGTGGTGGCCGTCGATGGGATCGTCATGCACCGTGGTCCGTGCTGGCAGGCCTTCCTCGATCACCCGCCAATCGGCGCCCAGCCCGTGGGCCAGTACGCCGGGCCAGCGTTCGTCCCAGCCGAAGCGTTCGAGCACGCCGGGCTGGGTCAGGGGGCGGGTGCCATGAGTGTTGGAGTCGCCATAGCAGAGCAGGGTACGCAGGGGCATGTCGGGGACCTCGCCAGGACAGAGTAACGTCCACCCTAGAGGCTTTTCCGCAGCGCCGCGAGAACCGACGGTCGTGGCAGCGACTTCAGCCTTCGCTCGGCGCTTCGTTCCCCCGGGCCGCCTGATCCAGCGGCGAGCCGCCTACCTCGTAGCGCACGTTCATGCGCGGCGAGGCCAACTCGATGCCGGCGTCGTCCAGGTAGCGCTTGAGCCTGAGGTTGAAGGCCCGCGAGACCTCCCACTGCTTGATCGGCGCGGTCTTGAAGCGGAATCTCAGGATCGCCATGCCGGAATCGAAGCTCTCCACCCCCTGCAGCTCCAGCGGCGACCAGATGTCTCGGCCGATGAAGGGATCCTGGCGCAGTGTGCGACCCACTTCCTGGACCATCTCGATGGCCTTGTCCACCGACAGCGCCTGGGGAATCGGCAGGCGGAAGATGGCGTAGCCGAATTGCCGCGAGTAGTTCTGGATGCTCTTGATCTCGCTGAAGGGGATGGTGTGGACGATGCCATCGATATCCCTCAGTCGCACGGTGCGGATGGTCAGGCCCTCGACGGTGCCCAGGTGATTGCCGACGTCGACGTAGTCGCCGATGGCCAGGGAGTCCTCGATGATGATGAACAGCCCGGTGATGAGGTCGGCCACCAGGCTCTGGGCGCCGAAGCCCACCGCCAGGCCGATGACGCCGGCACCGGCCAGCAGCGGGGTGACGTTCACGCCCATGTTGGCCAGGGCGACGATCAGGGCGATGACGAAGATGGTCAGGAACAGCACGTTGCGGATCAGCGGCAACATGGTCTGGGCGCGGGCATTGTTCGGGCTGACGCGATGCAGATTGAGGCCGCGGTGGATGGCGGTGTCGGCCAGGATCCACACCAGCCAGGCCAGCAACAGGGTGCCACCCAGGCCAAAGAACTTGCTGGCGACCGCATGGCCGTCGCCCTGGCTGAATCTCAGCAGCGAGAGATTCCAGGCGCGCAGGGCCAGCTCGATCCCCACCAGCCAGATGACGATGCCCAGCACCAGCACGAAGAAGGCCCGCAGCCGTTCGGCATAGGCCTCCTGGATGCGGCCGTGCGGTCGCCGGCGCAGCAGCCGCGCCCGCACCAGGGCGTTGAGGCCCAGGGCGGCGCCCATGGTCACGGCGAACAGCAGCGCCCGGCGCAGGGCGTCGCTGGTATCGCCGGCGGAGACGAAGGTGGCCACCACCGAGACCGCCACCAGGATCAGCAGCGGCAGGTGCCAGAGGCGGGCGATCAGATGGCGCACGCCCTGCAGACCGTGCAGCGCCTGACGCTTGGCCAGCGGCTGATTGCGGATCAGGTGGGCGATGGGCCGGCGGAATCTCAGGGCGAACTGGGCGGTGAGCAGCGCCGCGCAGATGTTGGCGCCGATGGCGATGACCGCCGCCAGGTGTGGCCCCAGGGTCTCGGCCAGGTGCGGATCGCTGGCGGCGCCACCCAGGGCGGCCAGGCTGCCGATGATCCATAGCGGGCGAAAGGCGCGGCGGCGCAGGATCAACAGCGCCCGGCTGCGATGGGCGCCGCTGGGCAGGGAGCAGATCACCACCACCGTTGCCGCGAACAGCGGGCCGATGACGGCGGCATAGGCCAGGGTGACGGCCACCGTCTTGCCCAGGGAGTCCGGCATCCACAGGGATACCAGCAGGGTGATGACGAACGCCAGCAGCCAGGGTGCCAGCTTGCGCAGGGCGAAACGCACCAGGTCCAGGGTCCGCGGTCTGAGCGGAAGCTCCTCGGAGAGCCTGAACCTGATGCGCAGCCGATGACTGATGCTTTTCAGGCCCAGGGCGCAACCGGCCCAGAAGGCCAGGGTGATGACGAAACCCGAAAGCAGGTTGAGGCGCTGCTCGGGCGCCGGCGCCAGGGCGGCCAGCTCGGCGCCCGCCTGGTCCAGCTGGTACTGCCAGCGCTCGCGCAGGTTGTCACGCTGCAGCTGTTGCTCGACCACCGTCATGGTGTCGGTGATCAACCCGATCACGCCCTGGGAGGCGCTGGGTTCGGCCTTGGCCTGGGCCGCCTGCAGCTTCTTGAGATCCGCCAGCAGACGATTGCGCTGCTGCTCGCTTTCCAGGGTCTTGATCACCTGGTCTAGGGACGGGCCGAATTGCGGATCGACCTGATCCTTCTGGGCGCCCGGCAGCCCGGGGAGGGCAGCCTGGACCGGGCCGATGAGCAGGAAGCAGAGGCAAAACAGCTGTAGCAGGCGAAAGATCATCGAAGCCGCACGCTCGCGAAAGGGGGAAACGCCCGTCCTGAACGGCCTGGGGCCGTCCGACGAGAGGGGGTCAGTGTAGCAAGGGCTTGGCGCTGTGGATGCGTCGCCGGGCACTGCGCGCCAGCCGCACCGACAGCAGGATGGCCGCGCAGGTCAGTCCCAGTACCAGACCCTGCCAGAGGCCGGCCGGACCCCGCGGTGCCCCGAACCAGTCGCTCAGCCCCAGCGCCCAGCCCACCGGCAGGCCCACGCCCCAGTAGGCCAGCAGGGTGATGACCATGGTCGCGCGGGTGTCCTGGTAACCACGCAGGGCGCCCGCGGCGGTCACCTGGATGGCATCGGAGAACTGGAAGATGCCGGCAAACACCAGCAGCGAGGCCGCCAGCTGGATCACCGCCTGGTCCTGGGAATAGAGGCCGGCGATAGCCGTGCGCGCGGTCAGCATCAGGGTGCAGGAAACGCAGGCGCAGAGCAGCCCGGCGGCCATGCCGACCCCGGCGGAAAAGCGCGCCTCGCGCGGCTCGCCGCGCCCCAGCGCCTGGCCAACCCGCACTGTCACCGCCATGCCCAGGGCCAGGGGCACCATGAACACCAGACCGGAGAAGTTGAGCGCCACCTGGTGCCCGGCGACCACGGTCGGACCCAGCTCGCCGATCAGCAGGGCCACCACGGAAAAGATGCTGGATTCGGCGAACACCGCGATGCCGATGGGCACGCCGATGGCCAGCAGGGCGCGCAGCGTTGGTCCGTGCGGTCGCTCGAAGCGGGCGAAAATGGCGCAGGCGCGATATCGCTCGGTGCGGATGATCGCCAGCATGGCCAGCAGCATCGCCCACATCACCGTGCCCGAGGCGAAGCCGCACCCGGCGCCGCCCAGGGCTGGCAGGCCCAGGTGCCCATGGATGAAGATCCAGTTCAGCGGCACGTTCAGTGCCAGCCCGGCAAGGCCCACCAGCATCGCCGGCCGGGTACGCCCGAGGCCGTCGCTGAAGCAGCGCAGCACATAGTAGAAGGCCGTGGCGGGCAGGCCCAGGGCGATGCCCTTGAGATAGAGCAGGGTCGGGCCGATCAGCTGGGCGTCGACATGCATCGCCACCAGCAGCGGTCGGGCATTGAGCAGCAGCAGGCTGGCGATGAGGCCACACCCCAGGGCCAGCCAGAGCGCCTGGCGCACCAGCGGACCGATCTCCTGGCTGCGCCCGCCGCCGTGGCGCTCGGCCACCTTGGGCGTGGTCGCCAGCAGGATGCCGGTCATCAGCAGGAACACCGGAATCCACACGGAGTTGCCCAGGGCGACGGCGGCGAGGTCCAGCGGGCCGACACGGCCGGCCATGACGGCGTCGACGAAGCCCATGGCCGAATGGGAGAGCTGGGCGATGACGATGGGCGCGGCCAGGGAGAGCAGGGCGCCGAATTCACGTCTGATGCGGGGCAGGGAGGCGGTCACTTGATCGTTCGGTCAGCTTCGGGGCCGATAGTCTAGTCCTCATGGCCCGGGTGGCAACCCTCGCGGCGACCGTTGCCGGCTGCCGCTGGCCTGCTAAAGTGCCGGTCCCCGCCCTTGCGAGTGCCCAGGCATGCACATTCTCGCCGACGAAAACATACCGCTGCTGGACGCCTTCTTCGGCCCCCACGCCACCCTCGAACGCCTTCCCGGTCGCGCCTTCGACCGCGCCGCCGTGAGTCGCGCCGATGCGCTGCTGGTGCGCTCCATCACCCGCGTCGACGAGACGCTGCTGGCCGGATCTCGGGTCGGCTTCGTCGGCACCTGCACCATAGGTACCGATCATCTGGACCTCGGCTATCTGGATCAGGCGGGTATCCGCTGGAGCAATGCGCCTGGCTGCAATGCCCGCGGCGTGGTGGACTGGGTGCTCGGCGCCTTGCTGGCGCTGGCCGATGGCGCTGGCGCCGACCTGGCCCGGCGCACCTATGGCATCGTCGGCGCCGGCCAAGTCGGGGGCCGCCTGGCCGAGGCGCTGCGCGGACTGGGCTGGACGGTGCTGGTCTGCGATCCACCACGTCAGGCGACCGAGCAGGGCGACTTCCACAGCCTGGACGAGTTACTGGAGCGCTGCGACGTGCTCTGTCTGCATACCCCGCTGATCCGTGACGGCGAACAGCGCACCCTGCACCTGTTCGAGGCGACGCGCCTGGCGAGGTTGCGTCCGGGCAGCTGGCTGCTCAATGCCTGCCGGGGCGAGGTAGTCGACAACGCCGCGCTACGTGCCCATCTGGCTGGTGGCGCCGAGCTGGCGGTGGCCCTGGATGTCTGGGAAGGCGAGCCGGGTATCGATCCTGAATTGGCCCGTCTCTGTCAGCTGGTGACGCCCCATATCGCCGGGCACAGCCTGGAAGGCAAATGGCGCGGCACGGCGCAGATCTACGCGGCCTTCTGCGCCTGGACCGGGGAAACACCGCGGCTGGGTCTGAGCGACCTGTTGCCGCCGCAGCAGCTGGAGCGCCTGGTGTTTGGTGCGGATACGCCCGAGGCGACGGCCTTCAGGCGCGTCTGTCGTGCGGTCTATGACCCGCGCGACGACGATGCGGCGCTACGCGCGACCCTCGCCTTGCCGGCCCAGGCGCGGGCTCAGGCGTTCGACGCCCTGCGCAAGGGCTATCCCGTGCGTCGGGAGATTCCGGGGCTGGTGCTCGAAGGGACGGGCGTGGCTCGGCTGGCGAGGGCCCTGGGCTGCGACTGGCGACATGGCGACGACTCCGAAAGCGGCGGTGTCGCTTAGGACCGAGGCGAAGCGGAAGCGTTCAGGCGGGACAACGGACTCCCGCCACCCGGCCCACGCGGCCGAATGACGGAGCCCAAGACGAGGGAGCCGTACGGCTCCCCGAGCTTAGTGGTATTCGCAGAGATAGGCGGTGTCTTCCGCGACCTTGAGCTGGAACTTCGCATTGGCCGGCACGGTGAACTGGCTGCCCGCGGCGAAGGTTTCCCAGGTCTCGCTGCCCGGCAGCTTGACGGTCAGGGCGCCGGCCACCACGTGCATGACTTCCAGCTGGCTGGTGCCGAATTCGTATTCGCCGGGGGCCATGACGCCCAGGGTGGCAGGCTTGGACTTGAGGCTGAAGGCGATGGATTTGACGGTGCCGTCGAAGTATTCGTTGACCTTGAACATCGGATTTCCTTGTGCGAGAGCGGTTGGGACCGTCGGCGAGTATGCCCAAGGCCGAGGCCCACTGTCACCGCTCCAGACGAGGCTAGCGCGCGAGGGCCGGCAGGCTGGCGGGTATCAGCTTGGCGGTGTTGCGCGCGTCGGTCTCGGCGCGGTGCAGTACCCCGGTAAAGGCCAGTCCCGCCGATTCCAGGGCGGCGGTGAGACCCAGCGGACGCGCCAGACCACGGGCCTTGGCGAAGGCCTGCTTGAGATTGCGATGCGGGACCCGGGCGAGGTGGGTGTGCAGATCGTATTCGCGCCAGGCCCGCTCCAGCAGACGGCGGTCGAAATCGCCCCAGCTGCACCAGCCAGCGAGGGTGGTCTCATAGGCGCCCAGCCAGGCCTCGAAGGTCGGCCAGGTGCTTTCCAGAGGCTCTGCGCCATCGACATCGGCCTGGCTGATATGGGTGAGGTCGCGGCAAAAGGGCGTCAGCAGCGGCAGCCGCCGGGGCTGGACGAAACTCTGATAGCGATCGAGCTCCTGGCCCGCCGCATCCACCATCACCGCGCCGATCTCGATGATCTCCATCAACTCCAGTGGCCAGCCGCCTTCGTCGGTGGTCGCTTCCAGGTCCAGCACCAGCCAATGCTTCATCGTCACGCCCTCGGGCCAGCCGCCTCGCTCATCGCAGATAAGACGGTGGAAAGGCCGCGGGGTTGCGTGGCGAGGTGCGAATGAATGTTACATTCATGACTCGATGGCAGCATCTGGTCACGATTCGCTTGTGAGGCCCCGGCCTTGCTCTTAAGCTTGAAGCCTCTTTATCTGCGAGTTTCACCCATGGAGTGCCGTCCGGGTTGTGGCGCCTGTTGTATCGCGCCCTCGATCTCCTCACCGCTGCCACGCATGCCCCAGGGCAAGCCCTCCGGGGTGCGCTGCGCCCATCTGGACAGCACCAACCGCTGCGACCTGTTCGGCTCGCCGCTGCGCCCGGCGGTGTGCGGCGGCTTCCAGGCCGAGCTGGCGTTCTGCGGCACCAGCAGTGCCGAGGCCATGGCCATCCTGCTGCGCCTCGAAGGTGAAACCGCCGCCTGATCCGGTTTTGAATTGCGCTCTCCGACAACCACAACAACAAGGGACGTCCCATGCACAAGCCGCTTCGCTCCATCCTCGCCCTGACCCTGCTCGCAGCCACCGGCCTGGCCCAGGCCGAGGACTGGCAACTCGCCAAGCAGGAAGATGGCATCCAGGTCTATACCCGCGCCGTCGCCGGGTCCAAGTACAAGGCCTACCGCGGCGTGGTCCAGATCAAGGCCGATCCGGCCACCATCGCCAAGTTGCAGGACGACCCCGTCGGTTCCTGCAAATGGATCTTCCGCTGCCAGTCGCTGCAGGTGCTCAAGCGTCAGGACAATCAGGCCTGGACCTACATGCGCATCGACATGCCCTGGCCGGTGACCGCCCGTGACGTGGTGCTGCACATCACCGAGCAGAAGACTCCCGATGGCGGCTTCACCCGCACCCTCGAAGGCCAGTCGGACTATCGTCCCGCTGCCGACGGTTACGTACGGGTCGCGAGCTTCCAGGGCCAGTGGCGCGTGGTGCCGAAGAACGGCGGCTCGGAAGTGACCTACGAGGCCCAGAGCGAGCCGGGTGGCAGCGTGCCGTCCTGGCTGGCCAACAGCTTCGTGGTGGATGCCCCGCTCAACACCCTGAAGGGCCTGCGCCAGGCCGCGCAGCGCTGATCGACCGTTTCCAGGGCAACGGCCTGGCTCGCTGACGCCAGGCCTGTTTCTTACCACCCCTGTGCCAACAAGTAGTGGGGGTCCGCCCGCATTCCTACGCAGACGTCCTTAATACCACCCCTATGGTGTTGAGGCATGAAGGGCGAACCCCTCTGGCTTGGCGGTGGCAATCAATGAGCAGATACGGTCGTTGTCCGACTGCGTCTCTTACGGCGCCAGCCATCCACCAGCCGGAAGGCCAGCAGCGCGGCGCCGATGGCGGCGTAGAGCGCCCACTCTTCCAGGTCCGAGCGCACGATCCAGAGGTAGTGCAGCAGCCCCAGGCCCAGCACCAGGTAGGCCAGCCGGTGCAGCTCCTTCCAGCGCTTGCCCAGGCGGCGCATGGCGGGGCGATTGGATGTGACGGCCAGAGCCAGCAGGATCAGCAGCGCCGCGGCACCGACGATGATGTAGGGCCGGCGCTGCAACTCCACGCCCAGTTGCGACAGGTCGAAGCCCAGCACGAACGCCAGGTAGCCGAGGAAGTGCAGCAGGGCATAGGTGAAGGTCCAGAGGCCGAGCTGACGGCGGATCACCGGCCAGAGCTTCCAGCGGGTGAGGCGCGACAGCGGCGTCAGACTCAGCGTCAGCAGCAGCAGCACCAGGGCGCCGGTCCCCAGCTTGTCCACCAGCGCCTTGCCCGGGTCCGGACCTAGGGCGAAGATCCAGGCCTGGTACAGCCACCACAGCGGCGGGCAGAGTGCGGCGACAAACACCGCGACCCGCCAGAGCAGCAGTCCCATCAGTAGTTTCTCCGCAGATCCATGCCGCTGTAGAGCGAAGCCACTTCCTCGCCATAGCCGTTGAACATCAGCGTCGGCCGCACGTTGGGGCTGAACAGGCCGCTGGGCAGGCGCCGTTCGCGGGCCTGACTCCAGCGCGGGTGGTCCACTTCCGGATTGACGTTGGCATAGAAGCCGTACTCGTTGGGCGCCATGCCCTGCCAGGTGGTGCGTGGCTGCTCGGCCACCAGGCTGATGCGGACGATGGACTTGATGCCCTTGAAGCCGTACTTCCAGGGCACGATCAGCCGCAGCGGCGCGCCGTTCTGGTTGGGCAGCACGCGGCCGTACATGCCCACCGTCATCAGCGTCAGCGGATGCATGGCCTCATCCAGGCGCAGGCCTTCCACATAGGGCCAGTCCAGCAGGGCGAAGCTGGAGTTCATGCCGGGCATGTGCTGCGGGTCCTTGAGCGTCTCGAACTTCACGTAGCGCGCCTTGCCGGTGGGTTCGACGCGCTTGAGCAGGCTGGCCAGCGGAAAGCCCAGCCAGGGGATGACCATGGACCAGGCCTCGACGCACCTCATGCGGTAGATGCGCTCTTCCAGGGTGTCGGGGCCGAAGAGGTCTTCCAGCCCGTAGGTGCCGGGCTTGCCCACCTCGCCATCGACTACCACGCTCCAGGGCTGGGTGGGCAACTGCGCAGCATGGGCGGCGGGATCGCTCTTGTCCGGCCCGAATTCATAGAAGTTGTTGTAGTGGGTAGCGTCCTTGAAGGGCGTGATGTCCTCGCCCTTGACCGTGGCCGCCTGCCAGCGGGTATCAGGCAGCTTGCGTTCGAACCAGTCCGGGCCCTTGGCGGCTTCGACGTCGCCATAGCTGGAAGCGGCCGCCAGCGCCCAGCCGGGCAGGGCGGCGCCGGCGAGCAGGGCGCCGCTGGCACCGAGCAGCTGGCGCCGGGACAGGTAGACGGCTTCGGGGGTGATCTCCGACCCCAGGCAGGCAGAGCGCGGAACGATCTTGATCGGCATGACGGACCTCGGTGGGGTGCGCTCGCAGGAGAGCGGCTGGCTAACAGCGTGAGACATCCCGGTCGTGAAAAGCTTCCGACGCCAACGATAGCCTGCCGTCCCGGTCCGGCGGAAGGCCGTTGCGCGCCTGTCAGCCGGCCGTTCAGGTCGCTGCCAGGCAGGCCCGGGACCCCGTGCCATACTGCGGCGACCTCTCGCCCTCAGGAGTCCCCGATGAAGAAGCTGATCAATAGCCCCACCGCTGTGGTTCGCGAACTGCTCGAAGGCCTCGTCAGCCTGGATCCCGGCCTGGCCCTGCTGGCCGAGGAGCAGGTCATCCTGCGCCAGCCCCTGGCCGCTACGGGAGATCGCCCGGTCGCGGTGATTTCCGGCGGCGGCAGCGGCCACGAACCGGCCCATGCCGGCTATGTGGGCGAGGGCATGCTGACCGCCGCGGTGGCGGGAGACGTCTTCACCTCGCCCAGCGTCGATGCCGTGCTGGCGGCCATCCGGGCGGCGGCCGGTCCCGCGGGCGCCCTGCTGGTGGTCAAGAACTACACCGGCGACCGTCTCAACTTCGGCCTGGCCGCCGAACTGGCGCGCAGCGAAGGCATTCCGGTCGAGACGGTGCTGGTGGCGGACGACGCCGCCTTGCGCGATACCGTGGCGCCGGAAAGGCGCCGCGGTATCGCGGGTACCGTGCTGATCCACAAGCTCGCGGGCGCAGCGGCCGCCGCCGGGCGCCCCCTGGCCGAGGTAGCTGCGCTGGCCCGCGCCGCGAGTGCCGAATTGCGCAGCATGGGTGTCGCCCTGGGTGCCTGCACGGTGCCGGCGGTGGGGCATCCGGGTTTCCAATTGGCGGACGACGAGGTGGAATGGGGCCTCGGCATCCACGGCGAGCAGGGCGTCCAGCGCGGTCCCCGACTGGGCGCCGACGGCACCGTGGCGCGGCTGCTGGATACCCTCATCGAAGACGGCGGCTATCCCGCTGGCACGCGCCTGGCGCTGCTGGTCAATGGCCTGGGCGCGACGCCGCCGCTGGAACTCGCCCTGGTGGCGCGGGCGGCGCTGAGCCAGTTGCGCCAGCGGGGCCTGGTGGTGGAACGCGCCTGGACCGGTACCTTCCTCAGCGCCCTGGACATGCCCGGCTGTTCGCTGTCGCTGCTGCCGGTAGACGAGGCGCGCCTGGCGCTGCTCGATGCGCCGACCCGGGCGCGAGCCTGGCCGGGTGACGGCCGGGTCCCGGCGGCGCCCACCCTGTTGCCCGCACCCGCGGCAGCAGCCGAAACGACCCCTCGCACCCCAGGTCCCCTGGCGGAGCGGCTGCAGGCGACGGCAGATGCTGTCGTCGCCAGCCTGCTGGCCAACGAAGCCCGCCTCACCGAACTGGACAGCCGCGCCGGGGACGGCGACCTGGGCACCAGCCTGGCCCGTGGCGCTGAAGCCATGCGCGCCTTGCCCGCCAGCGTCTGGTACACCCCGGCCAGCGCCCTGGCAGCCACGGGTCAGGCACTGCGCCGGGCCATCGGTGGCAGCTCCGGACCCTTCTACGCCTGCGCCCTGATCCGCGCCGCTCAACTGCTGGACAGGGTGGAACGACCCACGCTGGCGCAATGGGCCCAGGCCCTGGATGGTGGCGTCCAGGCCCTGGCCGAACTGGGTGGCGCCCAGCCGGGCCAGCGCACCATGCTCGATGCCTTGCGCCCGGCAGCGGATGCCCTGCTGGCCGCTGCCCAGGCGGGCGCCAGCCCGGCACAGGCCTTTGCCGCGGCGTTCGCCGCCGCCCGCCAGGGCGCCGAGGCCACCGCGGAGATGCTGCCGGCCCAGGGCCGCGCCAGCTACCTGGGCGAACGCGTCCGCGGCATTCCCGATGGCGGCGCCGTAGCGGTGGTCTGTTGGCTGGAGGCCCTGGAGCCCGTGATCACCGGCTAGGCCATTTATCGCCCTGGCGGGTCGCGTGGCGATCGGGACAGCCAGGGCGCTCAGGAAGGTCGACACGCAGTCCAGGGCTACCGGCGCTCGGCCAGCTGCGCTATCCGGTCAGGCCCTGGACCTCCTCGTGAAAAGCCGCGTGCCTCGCCTGGCCGCGGGTCATCCAGGGGCCTGAGCGAACCGCTTATCAAAACATTTCAGCGCATCCTTAAAGCCCAGATGCAACATGCCGATAGTTAGTATGACGATAACCAAATGGTTACCGTTGGCGCCTGTGCCGGCAGTTGGCCACCATTGAACTGGTTGATGTCGCACGGAGTAGATAACCCGCTAGATAAGGCACTCGCATGCGCACGAATTTGCCGGTCACCCAGCAAGGCCGTACCTTCAAGCAAGAGGAACGACTCATCTCCACCACTGATCTGCAGGGGAACATCACCTACTGCAACGAGGCCTTCATCGCCATCAGTGGCTATACAAGGGAGGAGCTGATCGGCAGTCCGCACAATCTGGTGCGTCATCCCGACATGCCGCCACCGGTGTTCGGCCACATGTGGGCGACCCTCAAGGAGGGCAAGCCGTGGATGGGCATCGTCAAGAATCGCTGCAAGAACGGCGATTTCTACTGGGTGAGCGCCTATGTCACCCCGATCCTCGAACAGGGCCGGGTGATCGGTTACGAATCCGTGCGTTCGCTGCCCAGCACCAGCGAAGTCCGTCGCGCCGGCGAGCTCTATGCCCGCATCAATGCCGGCAAGGCCCCCGTGCCCATGACGCGCCGCCTGGGCAGCGCCATCGCCGCCTGCTGGTCGACGGTGGCGGCCACCGGGGTGATCCTGAGCGGCCACTTCCTGCTCGACGACACGACTCAAGCGGTCCTCATCGTCGCGGCGCTCCTGGGTATCAGCGGTCATCAGCTCTATCGCCAGCGCGCCAGCATCGAGCGCATCCTCGCCGATCATCCGAAGATGTTTTCCAGTGCCGTCGTGGCCCCGACCTACAGCGACCAGTGTGGTGCCCCGGCACGCCTGGATCTGGCGCTGCACAGCGAAGCCGCGCGCCTGCAGACGGCCCTGACCCGGCTGGCCGACGTGGGCGACAGCGTGCGCGTCAAGGCGCGCGAATCCTCCCAACTGGCCCAGTCCGAGGCCGAACTGCTGGATCAGCAGCGCCACGAGACCGACCAGTCCGCCGCGGCCATCACCCAGATGACCTCCACCATCCACGAGGTCTCGCAGAACGTCCAGGAGACCGCTCAGGCGGCGGCCAACGCCGAGAGCCTGGTGCACTCCGGGCGTGACAAGGCCGAAGAGAGCCTGACGTCCATGCGCGAACTCGGCGCGGCGGTCAGCGACATCGGCCAGGCCGTAGGCGAGCTGGCCAGTTCGACCCAGAGCATCGGCAGCGTCGCCGATGTCATCACCGCCATCGCCGAACAGACCAACCTGCTGGCGCTCAACGCCGCCATCGAGGCCGCCCGTGCCGGTGAGGCCGGTCGCGGCTTCGCCGTGGTGGCCGACGAGGTCCGCTCGCTGGCCTCGCGTACCCGTGAATCCACCGAGCAGATCCATCAGATCATCGCCAACCTGCAGGCCAATGCCGACCGCGCCGTGGCCACCGCCAGTCGCGGCGAAGAGACCTCGCGCCAGAGCGAACGCCATTCGGCGGCGGTACGCGAGTCTTTGGAAGGCATCAGCGAATCGGTCAGCCTCATCACCGCCATGAGCCAGCAGATGGCCACCGCGGTGGAAGAGCAGAGCCACGTCTCCGAAGACATCAACCGGCAGATCAGCCGCATCGCCGATCTTTCCGATCACAGCTCGGCCCAGGCCCGTCGCGGCTCGGAGCTGAGTCGTGAACTGGAAGGCATGGCCGACTACCTGCACGACCTCACTGCCCGCTTCAATCGCTGAGTCAGGGAGGGCGGCGGTGATCCGGTATGATCGCCGCCCCGATTCGCTCCGGAAGTCCCGATGTCCCGTCCCGCTTGCGCGCGCTGTCAGCGTCCCCTGTCACTCTGCCTGTGCGCGCTGATCCCGTCGCTGACCAGCCGCACGCGGGTGCTGTTGCTGCAGCATCCCAGCGAGCGGCGCCATCCGCTCAATACGGCGCGCCTGGCCGCCCTGGGGCTCGGCAATGCGCAGCTGGAGATTGGCGAGACCTTTCCCGACCTGCCGCTCTGGCTCGCCGATCATGACGCCTGGCTGCTGTTTCCCGGCCCCGAGGCGATCACGGTCGATCTCTTGCCGCCTGCTGCCGTGACCAAGGCACCACGGCTGCTGGTGATTCCCGACGGCACCTGGCGCAAGGCGCGCTTGCTGCTGCACGTCAATCCACTGCTGGCGGCCCTGCCCAGGCTCACCCTGCCGCCTGGCGCGCCCTCGCGCTACCGGGTGCGCAAGGCCCCGGCGCCGGATGCGCTGTCGACCGTGGAGGCCGTGGTCGCGGCGTTGAATGCGCTGGAGGCGCCGCGCCGCTTCGATGCCCTGCTGGCGCCGTTCGAGGCGCTAATCGACGGCCAGATCGCCGCCATGGGCCCGGAAACCTTTGCACGCAATCATGGCGGAGCAGAGCCGCGCGACTGAGGGAATTACCCGGGTGCCGGACCACTCTACCTAGAGAGTCAGCAGAGGAGTCACCCCATGTCCCGCTTTCCGATCCGCCAGCTCGACGCTTTCTCCCGCTTTGTCGCCCTTGCCATGCCCCGTGCCGGCGGCGAGCCCGATCAACCTGATCCGGCGCCCATCCAGCCCAGCGAGCCGGGCGAGCCCACCGTTCCCGATCAGGCACCGCCCACCCCCATGGCCAGGGCCGCCTGACGCCGCCAGCGTCACCCACGAAAAAGGGCGATCATCGCTGATCGCCCTTTTTCATGCCTGACGGTGGCTAGCGCCGGGTCTTCTGCCGGAGCAGGTAGACCGTTACCGCCGCGCAACTGGTGAAAGCCGCCACCCGGGCCCAGACGTAGGGCACCAGCCAGCAGGAAAACCCGACGCTGATCCACATGGCGACAATGGCGTAAACCTTGCCCTTGAGCGGGATGCCGTCGCCTTCCAGATAGGGTTTGACCCAGGGCCCCAGCCACCTGTGGTTAATCAGCCACAAGTAGAACCGCTCCGAACTGCGCATGAAGCAGGCTGCGGCCAGCAGCAGGAAGGGCGTAGTGGGCAGCAGCGGCAGAAAGGCACCGATGATGCCCAGGGCCACGCTCAGCCAGCCGATGCCCAGCAGCAGGTAGCGGACCCAGCCCTTGCGCTGGCGGGGTCTCGGAGTGGCCTCATCCATTGCTCAGTGACGCGGCTTCAGCAGCGCCGGCTTTTCATCGGGGGAATGGCAGAGCAGGAACAGCTGGGTCAGCAATTCCGGAATCTGCACCATCATGTCGGCAACCAGGCGGCGGTCCTGGGCGATCTCGGCGAATTCCGGCTGCTCATCGAACAGACCCGAACCCACCATGATCGGCAGCAGCAGCTCGCTGACTTCGTCTTCGGCGTCCTCGAACCACACGGCTTCGCGCAGGAACACCCCTTCCATGAAACCGATGCACCAGCCGCGCAACTCGGAATCGTCCGGCTCCGGACCGAGCTCCAGGTCGCACGGCAGGTCCAGCTCTTCGTCGCTGCCCAGCACGCGCAGGATATGCGCCTTCAGCTGCACCAGGGAGCGCTCGATCTCTTCCTGCTGGGCGGCATCGCGATACTGCGGTGGCTCGGCGAAGAGCGCATCGATCCACTCGCGTTCGGGAACCTCTTCCGGGCAGATGGACAGGGCGGTCAGGTAGCCATGGGCGGCTACGTAGTCGAGCGCTTCTTCGTGCAGATCGTCTGCATCGAGAAAATCGCGCAGACGGGTCAATTGTTCGGCGAAGGACATCGGCTACTTACCTCGGAAAGGATTCGAAAGGGCAGAACGGCCGGAATTGTAGACGAGCGCCCGGGTCACGTCGAACTCGACGGCCTGGGGCCGGCCGACGGAAAAGCACCGCCGCAGTGACCCCGGCATCCGTATAATGGCCTTTCCATTCGAGGAGGCTTCATGTCAGAACCCGCGCTGCGCATCCTTAAAGACGTCTTTGGCTACGACGCGTTCCGTGGCAACCAGGCCCGGATCATCGAGCGTGTGGCCAGCGGTGGCGATGCGCTGGTGCTGATGCCCACGGGCGGCGGCAAGTCCCTGTGCTACCAGGTGCCGGCGCTCCTGCGGCCCGGCGTGGCCGTGGTGGTCTCGCCGCTTATCGCGCTGATGGACGACCAGGTCGCCACCCTGCTGGAACTGGGTGTGTCGGCGACCGCGCTCAACTCCACCATGACCGGCGAACAGCAGCGAGCCGTCGCCGCGCAGCTGGAGCGCGGCGAGATCAAGCTGCTCTATCTCGCGCCCGAGCGCCTGGTCCAGCCGCGCATGCTGGACTTCCTCAAGCGCCTGCCGATCGCCCTGTTCGCCATCGACGAAGCCCACTGCGTATCCCAGTGGGGGCATGACTTCCGTCCGGAATACATGCAGCTCGGACAACTGGCCGAACACTTCCCCGGCGTGCCGCGCCTGGCGCTCACCGCCACCGCGGATTCCCGCACCCGCGAAGAGATGGCCAGCCGCCTGCATCTGGAAGAGGCCGAGCGTTTTCTCTCCAGCTTCGATCGCCCCAACATCTTCTACCGCATCGTGCCCAAGGAAGCGCCGCGCAAGCAGCTGCTGGCCTTTCTCGCCGAGCGTCGCGGCGATGCTGGCATCGTCTACTGCATGTCGCGCAAGAAGGTCGAGGAGGTGGCCGAGCAGCTCAGCAACCAGGGCTTCCCCGCCTTGCCCTATCACGCCGGCCTGCCCAACGACGTGCGCGCCGCCAACCAGAAGCGGTTCCTCAACGAGGAAGGGCTGATCATGGTCGCCACCATCGCCTTCGGCATGGGCATCGACAAGCCCAACGTGCGCTTCGTCGCCCACCTCGATCTGCCCAAGAGTCTGGAAGCCTACTACCAGGAAACCGGCCGGGCCGGTCGCGATGGCCTGCCCGCTGACGCCTGGATGGCCTACGGCCTGCAGGATGTGCTGCTGCTGCGGCAGATGATGCAGAACTCCGAGGGCGACGAGCGCCACAAGCGCATCGAGCGGCACAAGCTCGAAGCCATGCTGGCGCTGTGCGAGGAAACCCGTTGCCGGCGCCAGGTGCTGCTAGCCTATTTCGACGAGCACCTGCCCCAGCCCTGTGGCCATTGCGACAACTGCATCGACACCGTCGAGACCTGGGATGCCACCGAGCCGGCGCGCCAGGCGCTGTCGGCCATCTACCGCAGCGGTCAGCGCTATGGGGTAGGGCACCTGGTCGACATCCTGCTCGGTCGCGAGACCGAAAAGATCACCAGCCTCGGCCACCAGCGGCTGGCCGTGTTCGGCCTGGGCAAGGCCCGTGGCGAAGACGAGTGGCGCACCCTGTTCCGCCAGCTGGTGGCCCGCGGCCTGGCCGAGGTGGATGTCGACGGCTATGGCGGCCTGCGCCTGACCGAGAGTTGCCGGCCGCTGCTGCGCGGCGAGGTGCGCATCGAATTGCGCCGTGACCCCAAGCCCCAGCGTGGGCGGAGCAGCAGTGGCAGCGGCTCAGCCAGTGCCGCCAGCCAGCTGGTGCGCGCCGACGAGCGCGAACTATGGGAGGTCCTGCGCACCCTGAGACGCAAGCTGGCCGAAGAGCATTCGGTGCCGCCCTATGTGATCTTCCCCGACGCCACCCTGCTGGAGATGCTGCGCAGCCAGCCGCGCTCGCTGGACGAGATGAGCCGCGTCAGCGGCGTGGGCGCGCGCAAGCTGGAGCGTTATGGCCAGGCTTTCCTCGACGTCCTCAATGACGGCGACGCCGCGCCGCCTCCGGTCGCTGACGTGCGCCACGAGGTGCTGACGCTGGTACGCGCCGGCATGACGCCCGAGCAGGCTGCGCGGCAGCTCAATTGCTCGGAAAAGAATGTCTATGCACTATTGGCCGAAGCCATCGCCGGGCAGCAGATCGCCCTGGAACAGGCCCTCGACCTGCCAGAGGATCTGCTGGCGGAAATCCAGGATGCCTTCCTCGAAGACGAGGGCGAGTTGCCGCCGGTCGCCCATGTCGCCGCGCGCTTCGAGGGGCGGGTGGCGAGTGGCGCGCTGTACTGTGTGCGGGCAGCCTTGCAGGCGGAATTGGCGGACTAGCGAGGCGCGGCGGTTGCCCCGCCCTGCCTGTAACCAGAATAATGAGAAAATCCAAGTACAAGGTTTAGCCTGAATGACCCCTACCGATCCACACCTGTTTGGCCGCCAGATCTTCCACGTCTCCCGTGCCTGGCGCGCCGAGCTAGACCGGCGCCTGAGCCACCTGGGGCTGTCTCAGGCGCGCTGGCAGGTGTTGCTGAACCTGGCCCGGATGAAGGGTGTCCAGCCTACCCAGCGTGAGCTTGCCCAGAGCATCAGCATCGAGGGGCCGACCCTGGCACGGCTGCTGGACGGCCTGGAAAAGCAGGGTCTGGTCAAGCGTCTGGCGGTCACCGAGGACCGTCGCGCCAAGCGCATCATGCTGACCCAGGAAGCCGGTCCGCTGATCGAGAAGATCGAGACCATCGCCGAAGCCCTGCGCAAGGAACTGCTCAGCGGCCTCGATGATGAAGAGATCGCCATCTGCCAGCAGGTGCATCAGCGCGTCCTGGCCAATCTCGAGCGCGGCTGACCGCCGTCTGGCGGCTGGCGTCGCCCGGGTGCCTCTGCCCAGCCACGGGGTCGGATCTGGCCGGAGCGTCTGGCATCGCTACTGGCGCCAGACGCCACCCCCCGGCCGCTTTATTGCGTGCGGGGCCATCGGTTTGCCGTCTGTCGGTATCGATGCTACGTTCCAGCGTAGCGGAGGCGATTTTTGTGAGCCACCGCGCTAAAACACCGGTTTCCTCGAATACCTGACGCAGCGGTATCCATGGTCGCGAAACGCCGTCCCCTTGCCTTTGTTCTTCTGTCGGCCGCCGCGCTGACCCCTCTTCCTCAAGCGGCGTTCGCGCTCGGCCTGGGGGGCATCACCCTGCAGTCTTCGCTCAACGAACCTCTGCGTGCGCGGATCGAGCTGGTCAATATCGGCGATGCCGGTGCCGAGGACTTCCGCATCCATCTGGCGGCGAACGAGGCCTTCGCCCAGGCCGGCGTGGATCGCACCCAGTTCCTCGACGATCTGAAGTTCACCCCACACCTGCGCACGGCGGCGGGCAGCTATGTCGAGGTGACCTCGCGCCGCTCCCTGGTCGAGCCCTATCTGGGTTTCATCGTTCAACTGGAACAGCCGGGCGGCAAACAGCTGCGCGAGTTCACCCTGCTGGTGGATCCGCCGCGCAGTGGTGGCGCACCCACCAGCGTTGCCAGTACCGTCCCGGCGGCGCCCGCTCGCGCCGCCGCCCCGGCCGCCGATCCGGTGGTCCGCCAAACCGTATCTGCACCGCGCCAGGGGCTGACGCCTTCGCCAGACCTGGCCGCCGGGGAGGGCGTCTATCAGACGCGTCCCAGGGACACCCTCTGGAGCATCGCCAAGCGCCTGGGGCCAATGGCCAATCGATCGGCCGAGCAGCTCATGGCCGATCTGTTCGCCCTCAATCCGGCGTCCTTCGCCAACAATGATCCCGGACGGCTCAAGGCTGGCCAGCGCCTGCGCCTGCCCGTGGGTGTCAGCGAACCTGCGCCGCGACAGTCGGTAGCGGCCAGGACCACGCCGCCCGCGCCCAGCCCGGTACCCGCCGCACCGGTCGCCACGGCACCCGCCCTGGCACCGGCACCGGCACCGGCACCTGCTGCGCCAGCGCCTGCCGCAGCACCTGTCGCTGCGCCGGCACCGGCACCGGAATCAGTGGCGCCGCCAGTAGCGGCGCCGCAGCCGGCTGGAAGCTCTGCGGAAGACACCAAGCCCCTGCTGGTGACGCAGGATCTCGGGCGTCAGGTCGGCGATCTGGAAGGTCAGCTGACTCAGCTGCAGGAGCGTTACGACGCACTGCTGGCCCAGAAAGAGGTGATGATCGAGCAGCTCCAGCAGGACCGTGAAGGTCTGCAGCAGCAATTGAAGCAGGCGCGTTCGGTGGCCCTGTCCACGCCGACGCCCGCCCCCGCGCCGCCGTCACCGGAAAGCCCTGCCGCTCAGGCGGCGCCCGCCGCCTCCAGTCCTGCCGCGGGCAGTACCGACGAAGGTCTGTTGTCACTGCGCTCGCTGTTGTTGGCGGGTGGCGCGGCCCTGCTGGCCCTGGCCGGTGTGCTCTGGTGGCGCCGGCGGAAGGCGGAAGGCGTCGTCTTCGACGACGCGGATGACGTCGAAAATGTCGAAATGGTCGAGCCCTTGCCCGAGCCGGTGCTGGCCGCTACCCAGCCGGTGGTTGCCAAGTCCAGGGCCAAGCCTGCAGCCGTCGCCGCCACCCCGGCGCCGGTCGACGATCATGCCGGTCGTGCGGAGATCTACATCGCCTATGGCCGCTACGGCCAGGCGCGGGAAGTGCTGGAAAGCGGCCTGGCCGAAGATGATCGGCGCCAGGATCTGCGGCTGCTGCTACTCCGGGTGCTGGCCACCCTGGGCGAGGCTCCGGCATTCAGAGAGCACGAACAGCGTTTTCTGGCGCTGGGAGGCGTGGCGGCGAGTCTGGCGGTGCTGCACGCCCAGTTTCCCGGGATGTCCGCCGATCCGGTGGAGCCCCTGCTGGAGGACGATCTGGATCTCGACCTGCCGGCCTTCGATGCGCCGGCCAGTGAATGGTCGGCGGAATTGCAGTTTGCCGAGCCGGCGGTACCTGCGCCGGTGACCGAAGAGCACTACGATCTGGATCTGGCGGATCTGAGTCTCGATGAAGCCATCGCCCTGACCGAAGAGCTGGACGCCGATTCCGGGTGGAAGCAGGTCGATGCCCTGGAAGTCTCCCTGGAAGACGACTTCCCTGAAGGCCTAGGCGAGTTGCCGGCGGTCATGGAGCTGGACCTGAGTCTCGACGAGCACTTCATGGCCGATGCCATTGCCCGGCGGTTTGCCGAGGCCGAGGCCTGTCTCGATCAGGGCGACGTCCAGCACGCCACCTCGCTGCTGCAGGAAATCGTCAGCGAAGGTAGCGACAGTCAGCGCGAGCGGGCCGAGATCCTGCTCTCGCGCATCGCCTGATCAGAAGCTATTGCCCAGGTTGATGTAGAAGGCATGTTCGCCCTGGTCGCTCAGGCCATAGGTGAACCTGAGTGGTCCCAGCGGCGTGTCCAGTCCGAGGAACAGGCTGGCCGCGCTGATGTTGCCGCTGTCGTAGTCGTCATCCCGATTCCAGATGCGTCCCTGTTCCAGGCTGCCGCCCAGATAGACCGGGGTGTCCAGCGGGAACAGCGAGCGCTGCGTAAGCTGGTGGTAGTAGATCAGCCGCGCCAGGCCGTAGTTCTGGCCGGACAGGGCATCCTGCCGATAGCCCGAGAGCTGCCAGGCACCTCCCAGCAGGAAGCTGCTGGTTACCACGTTGGTGTCGCTGTCCGTCGACAGGGTGCGCCCCAGGCCGCCCCCCAGCACGAAGGTGTTGTAGCCATAGCTGAGCGCCTTGTTCAGGTGCAGGTCCAGCTGCCGGTAACGCGAATCCGAGCCCAGACTCGGATCGAACTGCTTGAGCGTCAATGCCAGGTCCTGGCCCTCCCGCGGGAAGTTCACGTCGTCCAGATCGTCCAACGAATAGCGCAACTCGTAGAAGCCTTCGGTAAAGGATTCCTCCGGCGTGTCGCGCGGTCCGACATGCACCTTGGTACTGCCCCAGTCATGGCCGATACCCAGGCGCACCTCGGCCTTGTTGCCGATCTGCCGACCCACGTTGAGGCCGAAGCCATAGCGCTCGCGGCGGTATTCGGCGATGGGGTCGTTGCGCTCCAGTTGCTCGATGTTGCGGGCCTCGCCGCCGACGTAGGGTGCGATGAAGTAGCGTGAGCCCACATCCAGGGGTTGGTAGAACTCACTGTAGAGTTCCTGGTGATCACCGATCTGCATCCGGGTCAGCCATTCGCCGCCCAGGCGGTTGAGGCCGTTGATGCGATAGCTGGCGCCGAAGTTGAAAGCGCTGTCGCCCCGCAGGTCGTCAGACAGATTCAGGCCCAGCCGCAGGAAGTCCGTACCGCTGCGCTTGCCGCGGGCATAGATCACCAGCACGTTGTCGCCAGGGCCGTCCCGGCGGATGCGGTATTCCACCTGGTCGAAATAATCCAGCCCGTAGAGGGTGCTCATGTCGTCCTGCAGCCGCTCGACATTGAGGGGTTCGCCCAGGCGCTGGCGGATGTAGTGACGAATGACCTCGTCTTCGACCTTGGAGTCGTTCTCGATGCGGATGGCGTCGATGACCGGAGTGCGGCTGCTGGGCGCGCGAGCCGCGGCCACGGCCGTGGAGCGCTCGCTTTTCGCGTCCTTGCGCAACACCGCCAGTTCGCTCGCCATGGCCATGGTCGCCCGATAGCCGGCATCGATCAGCGCCCTGACCTCGCTGAAGTCGGCGCTGGTGTAGCTGGCCAATGGCGGCTGGATCAGCAGGTCCTGCTTGCCCAGAGTCGCCAGCTGCGCCTGGGAATTATTGCGCGTCATCAGGGTGGTGGACTGATTGAGCACGTCCAGCACCGTGGTCAGGTCCCGGCGCTTGAGCAGGGGAGTGCCGATGTCGACCACCACTACCCGCTGCGCGCCCATGTCCCGCGCCACGTCGATGGGGATGTTGTCGACCATGCCGCCATCCACCAGCAGCCGACCGTCGATTTCCACCGGCGCGAATACCGCCGGAATCGACATGCTGGCGCGGATCGCTCGGGGCAGATGACCATGATCGAAGACCACCTTCTCGCCGGTGGTGATGTCCGTGGCCACGGCGCGGAAGGGGATGGCCAATTGGTTGAAGTCCCGGGTATCGCTGGTATGCACGAACAGCTTTTCCAGCATCATCCCCAGGTTCTGGCCCTGGATCACCCCAATGGGCAGGCCCAGGGTGCCGTCATCCCGAAAGCTGAGCTTCTGTTTGACCAGGAAGTCCCGGTCATCCTGCTTGCGCCGGAAGGGCACGTCCTTGCGTGGCGGCTGGTCGGACAGTACCTGGCCCCAGTCCATGTCAAGCGCGATGCGTTCCAGTTCCTCGGCGCTGTAGCCGGCGGCATAGAGGCCGCCGATTACCGCACCCATGCTGGTGCCGGCAATGGCGTCGACCTGGATGCCCTGTTCCTCCAGGGCCTTCAGCACGCCGATATGCGCCAGTCCCCGGGCGGCACCGCCAGACAGCACCAGGCCGACCTTCGGCGGCGGAGCACTCCAGGCCAGGGCGGACAGGAGAAGGCAGGCTACCAGCAGCAACAGGCGCATAGGACGGACCACGTGGCGGATGGAATCGGGGGCTGCGTATTATAGGGAGCCCAGGCCTTGCGAGGTGTACCGTGGCGGACGCCAGACCTATCATCACCATCCACTACTGCACCCAGTGCCAATGGCTGCTGCGCTCGGGCTGGTTGGCCCAGGAGCTGCTCAGCACCTTCGGTACCGATCTGGGTGGAGTGACGTTGCTACCGGGAACCGGTGGCGTGTTCGAGGTCGCCTGTGGCGGAGAGGTGCTCTGGGAGCGGAAGAGGGATGGCGGCTTTACCGATGCCAGAGCGCTGAAGAATCGGGTCAGGAACCTGCTGTTTCCGGAGCGCGACCTGGGGCACAGCGAAGGTCAGCGGCGCGAAGGGGGAGATGGCGCCCCCGAAGGGGCGTGAGATCAGGCTTCCGTACTGACCGTATCCCGCACATCGAGGGTATTGGTGGCCGGCGCTGCGGCGGGTGCGCTCACTTCGGCCGCGCGAATCTCGACCGCGTGCAGGCCCTTGGGGCCCTGCACGATATTGAAGTTGACCGCTTGGCCCGCCTTCAGCGTGCGGTAACCGTCCATCTGGATGGCCGAGTAATGAGCGAATAGGTCTTCATCACTGTTATCTGCAACGATGAAGCCATATCCTTTGGCGTTATTGAACCATTTGACCTTGCCACTGAGCATACCGGCTCCCTCTGCAAAGGACTCCAAGCCTGGAGTATCATTCGACTACAGTTCCAGTGAATCCACACAGACGCCACTACAACGGAACCCTTGGTACCTCGTCGGTACAGGATGTTTGTAACACCCTTTCAGCCTTAGTCAAGGCAAGGCACTAGGCGGCTGAGACGTGGATCAAGCTCTTTTTTTCCTGCTATTCATCCCGTAATTCGGAATCGATCAGAATGCGTGTAATCGACCCCATCCGACTGGCGGCGGACGACAACGAACATCAGGACGGCGACAACGGCGGCCTGGCGGTGCAGGAGGCAAAACCTGCACTAAAACGGCCAGCCAGATATCGAGTTCTGATGTATAACGATGACTACACCCCGATGGAGTTCGTCGTCGAGGTGCTGGAGCGCTACTTCAGCATGAACCGCGAAGCGGCTACCCAGGTGATGCTTACTGTGCATACTCAGGGAAAGGCAGTCTGCGGAACATTTACTCGCGATGTCGCTGAAACCAAGGCCATGCAAGTCAATCAATATGCCAGGGAGTGCAACCACCCGCTGCTGTGTGAAATCGAAATCGAAAGTTAGATCTGTGCTGCTTGGGCTACTGTGCTGCTTGGGCTATGAGGTGAAGCTATGTTGAATCGTGAGCTCGAAGTCACCCTGAATCTCGCCTTCAAGGAGGCGAGGACGAAGCGTCATGAATTCATGACCGTTGAGCACCTCCTGCTGGCGCTGCTGGACAATGAAGCGGCGGCCACCGTGTTGAGAGCCTGCGGCGCCAACATCGATCGTCTGCGACGCGATCTGTTGGAATTCATAGATTCCACCACACCCCTGATCCCACAGCAGGACGACGAGCGCGAAACCCAGCCGACGCTGGGTTTTCAGCGTGTTCTCCAGCGTGCGGTCTTCCACGTCCAGAGCTCGGGCAAGCGCGAAGTGACCGGGGCCAACGTCCTGGTCGCCATCTTCAGCGAGCAGGAAAGCCAGGCGGTGTTCCTGCTCAAGCAGCAGAGCGTGGCGCGGATCGACGTGGTCAATTTCATCGCACATGGCATCTCCAAGGTGCCAGGGGCAGCACCCGAAGCCGAGCAGGATCAGGACGCTGCCGAGGAGGAGGGTGCCGAACCCAGCTCCTCCAACAATCCGCTGGAAGCCTATGCCAGCAACCTCAACGAGCAGGCTCGCCAGGGCCGTATCGATCCGCTGGTGGGGCGTGAGTCGGAAGTCGAGCGCGTAGCCCAGATCCTTGCCCGGCGCCGCAAGAACAACCCGCTGCTGGTGGGCGAGGCTGGCGTCGGCAAGACCGCCATCGCCGAAGGTCTGGCCAAGCGCATCGTCGACGGTCAGGTCCCTGATCTGCTGGCCGACAGCGTGGTTTATTCGCTCGATCTCGGCGCGCTACTGGCCGGGACCAAATATCGCGGCGATTTCGAAAAGAGATTCAAGGCTCTGCTGGCGGAGCTGAAGAAGCGGCCCCATGCCGTGCTCTTCATCGACGAGATTCATACCATCATCGGTGCCGGCGCGGCCTCGGGTGGGGTGATGGATGCCTCCAACCTGCTCAAGCCGCTGCTGTCCTCCGGTGAGATTCGCTGCATCGGCTCCACCACCTTCCAGGAATTCCGCGGCATCTTCGAAAAGGATCGGGCACTGGCTCGGCGCTTCCAGAAGGTCGATGTCGTCGAGCCTTCGGTGGATGATACCTACGGCATCCTGCGCGGCCTCAAGGGGCGCTTCGAGCAGCATCACCACATCGAGTACACCGACGAGGCGCTGCGTGCAGCAGCCGAGCTCGCTGCGCGCTACATCAACGACCGGCACATGCCCGACAAGGCCATCGACGTCATCGACGAAGCCGGTGCCTACCAGCGCCTGCAGCCCGAAGACCGTCGTGCCGAGCGGATCGACGTGCAGCAGGTCGAGGACATCGTCGCCAAGATTGCGCGGATTCCCCCGAAGACCGTCAACAGTTCCGACAAGGAGCTGCTGCGCAACCTGGAGCGCGACCTCAAGCTGACCGTCTTTGGTCAGGACCTGGCCATCGAATCCCTGTCCACCGCCATCAAGCTGTCCCGTGCGGGGCTGAAATCACCGGACAAGCCGGTTGGTTCCTTCCTCTTCGCCGGCCCTACCGGCGTGGGCAAGACCGAGGTTGCCCGGCAGCTGGCCAAGGCCATGGGTGTCGAGCTGGTGCGCTTCGACATGTCCGAGTACATGGAGCGGCATACCGTGTCGCGCCTGATCGGTGCGCCTCCCGGCTATGTCGGTTTCGACCAGGGTGGTCTGCTGACCGAAGCCATCACCAAGACGCCGCACTGCGTGCTGCTGCTTGATGAGATCGAGAAGGCCCACCCCGAGGTCTTCAACCTGCTGCTGCAGGTCATGGACCACGGCACCCTGACGGATAACAATGGTCGCAAGGCCGACTTCCGCAACGTGATCCTGATCCTGACCACCAACGCCGGTGCCGAGACCGCTTCCCGTGCCTCCATCGGTTTCACGCTGCAGGATCACACCACGGATGCCATGGAAGTCATCAAGAAGAGCTTCACGCCCGAGTTCCGCAATCGTCTGGATACCATCATCCAGTTCGGCCGCCTGAGCACGGAAGTCATCAAGAGCATCGTCGACAAGTTCCTCACCGAACTCCAGGCGCAGCTCGAGGACAAGCGTGTCCAGCTCGAAGTCACAGATGCCGCCCGCAGCTGGCTGGCGGAGCGTGGCTACGATGTGCAGATGGGTGCTCGTCCCATGGCGCGCCTCATCCAGGACAAGATCAAGCGGCCGCTGGCCGAGCAGATCCTGTTCGGGGACCTGGCCGACCACGGCGGTATCGTCCACATCGACGCGGTGAACGACGAGCTGGAATTCGAGTTCGAGACCACCGCCGAACCTGCCTGAGGGCAGGTCGCGATTTACAATCGCTCATGAAAAAGCCCGGCATAGCCGGGCTTTTTCATGAAAGGATTCGCTTAACGCGCGCGGTAAGTGATCCGGCCCTTGCTCAGATCGTAAGGCGTCAGCTCCACGCGAACCTTGTCGCCGGTCAGGATGCGGATGTAGTTCTTACGCATCTTTCCGGAGATGTGCGCGGTGACGACGTGCCCATTTTCCAACTCCACGCGAAACATGGTGTTGGGAAGGGTGTCGACGACAGTACCTTCCATTTCGAAGCTGTCTTCTTTCGACATATATAGAAAAGCCCTCGGTGACAAGATAGGCCCAGAGCAGTCCGGGCGAAAAAGGCCCATATTCTGACAGAAATTCAGAAAAAGCGCTATTTCGTCAGGCTAGGGCAACCCAGCGCTGATTGACGAAGAGCTCAATGGGGCGATACTCGGTCTTATAAGACATCTTGCGACACCCTTTGATCCAGTAGCCGAGATAAACCGCATCGAGACCGAGGCGGCGGGTTTCGGCGACCTGCCAGAGGATGCCGAATACACCCAGGCTGCGCTTCTCTTCGCTAGGGTCGTAGAAGGTGTAGACCGCCGACATGCCGTTGGGCAGCACATCGGTCACCGCGATGCCGATCAGGCGGTCTTCCACCCGCATCTCGTAGAAGAAGGCGTAGGGCAGGTGGCTGACCAGGAAGGTGGAGAACTGGCCGCGGCTCGGCGGGAACATGTCGCCGTCGGCGTGGCGTTCGCTGATATAGCGGGCGTAGAGCTGATAGCGCTCTTCAGTGAAACCCGGGTCGCAGCGCGTGACCCTGATGTCGAGATTGCGCTTGAGTACGCGCGTCTGCTTGCGGCTGGGGCGAAAGCGAGCGACGGGGATGCGGGCGGGAACGCAGGCTTTGCAGAGCTGGCAGTGGGGGCGGTAGAGGTGATCGCCGCTGCGGCGGAAGCCCAGTTCGGACAACTCGGCGTAGATCTGACCGTTCATGGGCTGCGAGGGGTCGAGAAACAGCGTGGTCGCCTGCTCGTTGGACAGGTAACTGCAAGCGTGAGGCTGGGTTGCGTAAAACTTGAGTCTCGCCAGCTCGGTCATGTCGAATCTCTACATAAGCCTGGCTTGAGTGTAAGTCACCCGTGGAAGGTAGGCCAGGCGGCCATGCTGGCCTGATCCAGGTATTTGGCCAGGTATTCGGCAAAGCGTTCCCGAGAGAGACTGCTCGCGCCGAGACTCTCCAGGTGCGCGGTTTGCATCTGGCAGTCGATCATCACGAAGCCCCAGGCGGCCAGGTCCCGTACCAGGGTCACGAAGCCGATCTTGGAAGCGTTGTCAGCGTGGCTGAACATGGACTCGCCAAAGAACAGCTTGCCCATGGCGATGCCGTAGAGACCGCCGACAAGCTGGTCGCCGTCCCAGACTTCCACGGAATGAGCCCAGCCCTGGGCGTGCAGCTCCTGGTAGGCCTGGCGCATCTCCACGGTGATCCAGGTGCCGTCGGCATCGCGTCGCGGACCGGCGCAGGCCTGGATTACCCTGGCGAAGGCCTGATCATAGGTGACGCGCAGCGGCGTCTTGCGCAGCGTCTTCGCCAGGCTGCGGGAGACGTGCAGGTCCGGCGGGAACAGTACCGTGCGGGGATCCGGCGACCACCAGAGCAAGGGCTGACCGGCCTGGTACCAGGGAAAGCAGCCGTGACGATAGGCGCCGATCAGGCGTGCCGCGCTCAGGTCGCCACCGATGGCCAGGAGGCCGTTGGGTTCGCGCAGCGCCTGCTGCAGGGGCGGGAAGTCAGGGCTTGCGCGGGTCAGCCATTTCACCATGGTAGGGGAGGGCGCCTTCTGATGGGTGGAGCCGAAGGGGTGCGGCTTGTGCGTAACAAGCTCAAGAAATCGTCATAACTCTTTGTCAGGACAACGAAAGAATGCTCCAATGTTGTGCCTGAAGGCGGTTCCGGTACGGCCGTCCGCTATCGTGCCATGTTTCGCCGCGGGACTGTAGAAGCAGGGCCCGGGCGATCTAGAATGGCGCACTGTTTTTGATTCACGGTCACACGTTCCGTGTGCGGGAAAAGCGCGCTTGAAGCAATCCAGTTCTGTCAGCCACGTCAACCAATGGCGTGAGCATCTGCATTATCGTCTCAAGGAGGTGGTGCTCATCGCACTGGCCGCCTTGTGCCTGTATCTGCTCATGGCTCTGCTGAGCTACGACCCCTCCGATCCGGGCTGGACCCACACCAGCCGCATCGATCAGGTCCATAACACCGCAGGCCGCGCCGGCGCCTGGCTGGCCGACGTGCTGTTCATGGCACTCGGCTACTTTGCCTTCGTGTTCCCCGTCCTGCTCGCCGTCAAGACCTGGCAGATCTTCCGCAAACGGCACCTGCCCTGGGAGTGGAGCGGCTGGCTGTTTTCCTGGCGGCTGACCGGTCTGGTCCTGCTGGTGATCTCGGGTTCGGTACTGGCCTATATCCATTTCCATGCGGTCTCGGCGCTGCCGGCGTCCGCTGGCGGCGCGCTGGGCGAGAGCCTGGGGCAGCTGTCGGTCGCCGCCCTCAATGTCCAGGGCAGCACGCTGCTGTTCCTCGCGCTCTTCCTGCTGGGATTGACGGTCTTCACCGATCTGTCCTGGTTCAAGGTGATGGATTTCACCGGCAAGGTCGTACTCGACTTGCTGGACCTGGTGCAGGGTGGCTTCAGCCGCCTGGCCGGCGGTCGCCGTCAGGCTCCGGAACTTGACGTCTTCGACGAGCCGGTGTCGCCGCCGGTTGCGCGCAAGAGCAAGGCCCGCGAGGTACCGATTCCCGTCGCCGATGAAGACCTCGACGATCTGCTCGATGTCGCGCCGCCGCCACGGGTGGAGCGTGCTGCGCCGCGCATCGAGATGCCCGCGCCCAGTCGCTTTGTCGCCGAAGCACCCGAGTCCGCGCCTGTGGCTGCCGCGCCTGTCCCAGCGCCGGCCAGTGTCGCCATGCCCACGCCGCCGCCGCGCAAGGCGGCGCCTGTACCGGCTGCGGCGTCCTATTCGCCCGCGGCTGTCGTGGTCCGGGTCGACGCGGATCTGGAAGGTACCCTGCCGCCGCTGTCGATCCTGGATCGCGCGGAGAAGAAACAGCAGAGCTATTCGCCGGAATTCCTCGAGAACATGTCGCGCCTGCTCGAGGTCAAGCTCAAGGAGTTTGGTGTCGAGGTCATCGTGGAGAGCGTGCATCCCGGTCCGGTGATCACCCGCTTCGAGATTCAGCCGGCGGCCGGCGTCAAGGTCAGCCGCATTTCCAACCTGGCCAAGGACCTGGCGCGTTCGCTCGCCGTGTTCAGTGTCCGGGTGGTGGAAGTCATTCCCGGCAAGACCACCGTGGGTATCGAGATCCCCAACGAGGATCGCCAGATGGTGCGCTTCTCCGAGGTCCTCGAATCGCCCGAGTACGCGGCGGCCAAGTCGCCCGTCACCCTGGCCCTGGGTCATGACATCGGTGGCAAGCCGGTTATCACCGACCTGGCGAAGATGCCGCACCTGCTGGTGGCCGGTACCACGGGTTCCGGTAAGTCGGTGGGCGTGAACGCCATGCTCCTGTCGATCCTGTTCAAGTCGAGCCCGGAAGACGCTCGCCTGATCATGATCGATCCCAAGATGCTGGAGCTCTCGATCTACGAGGGCATTCCACACCTGCTGTGTCCGGTGGTCACCGACATGAAGGAGGCCGCCAACGCCCTGCGCTGGAGCGTGGCGGAGATGGAGCGGCGCTACAAGCTGATGGCGGCCATGGGCGTACGTAACCTGGCCGGCTTCAACCGCAAGGTGAAGGACGCCGAGGACGCGGGTACGCCGCTGACCGATCCGCTCTATCGTCGCGAGAGCATGGACGACGAGGCACCGCTGCTGAAGACGCTGCCGACCATCGTGGTGGTGGTGGACGAATTCGCCGACATGATGATGATCGTCGGCAAGAAGGTCGAAGAGCTGATCGCGCGGATCGCGCAGAAGGCGCGGGCGGCCGGCATCCACCTGATCCTGGCCACCCAGCGGCCCTCGGTGGACGTCATCACCGGTCTGATCAAGGCCAACATCCCGACGCGGATGGCCTTCCAGGTGTCGAGCAAGATCGACTCCCGGACCATTCTCGACCAGGGCGGCGCCGAACAGTTGCTCGGGCACGGTGACATGCTCTATCTGCCGCCGGGTACCGGCCTGCCGATCCGCGTCCATGGCGCCTTCGTGTCCGACGACGAGGTCCATCGCGTCGTCGAGGCCTGGAAGGAGCGCGGCGCCCCCGACTACATCGAAGACATCCTCAGCGGTCCGGACGAGGGCGGTGGTGCGGGCTTCGACGGCGGCAGCGGCGAGGGTGGCGACAGCGACGAGGACGATCCGCTCTATGACGAGGCCGTGCGCTTCGTCACCGAGAGTCGTCGGGCCTCGATCTCCGCGGTCCAGCGCAAGCTCAAGATCGGTTACAACCGGGCGGCACGGATGATCGAAACCATGGAAATGGCCGGTGTCGTATCGCCCATGAACACCAACGGCTCGCGCGAGGTCACAGCGCCTGCCCCGGTGAGAGACTGACATCCATGAGGACCTCGATGCACAAGCTGCGTTGCTTCGCCCTGGCCGCCCTGGCCGCCGTAAGCTTTTCCGCCCATGCCGACCAGGCGTCGGTGGGTCGCCTGTCGCAACTGCTGGACAAGGCCCAGACCCTGACCGCGCGCTTCTCGCAGCTGACCCTGGATGGTTCGGGTACTCGCCTGCAGGAAACCGCCGGCAACATGAGCCTCAAGCGTCCCGGGTTGTTCCGCTGGCATTCCGATGCGCCCCAGGAGCAGCTGCTGGTGTCCGACGGCAAGCAGGTCTGGCTGTACGATCCGGACCTGGAACAGGTCACCATCCGCAAGCTGGACCTGCGCCTGACCCAGACGCCGGCGTTGCTCTTGTCGGGTGACATTTCCAAGATCGAAAGCAGCTTCGACGTCACCAGCAAGGATGCCGGCAACGTCGTCGACTTCGTGCTCAAGCCCAAGACCAAGGACACCCTGTTCGACAGCCTGCGGCTGTCGTTCCGCAACGGCGTGATCAACGACATGCAGTTGATCGACGGTGCCGGTCAGAGAACCAACATCCTTTTCTTCAACGTCAAGCTCAACGAGCCGGTGGCCGCGTCCCAGTTCACCTTCCAGGTGCCCAAGGGAGCCGACGTCATCCAGGAGTGATCGCACCCCATGGATCTCTTCAGCAGCGCACCCGTCGGGCAGCCCTTGGCTGCCCGCATGCGTCCCGCGAGCCTCGATGAATACGCGGGTCAGCAACACCTGCTGGCGCGGGGCAAACCTCTGCGCGAGGCGCTGGAGCAGGGCGCGCTGCATTCGATGATCTTCTGGGGGCCGCCAGGGGTGGGCAAGACCACCCTGGCGCGGCTGCTGGCCCAGGTTTCCGATGCCCATTTCGAAACGCTCTCGGCGGTGCTTTCCGGGGTCAAGGAGATCCGCCATGCGGTGGAGGTGGCCAAGCAGCAGGCCGCCCAGTATCGCCGCCGCACCATCCTCTTCGTCGACGAGGTGCATCGCTTCAACAAGTCGCAGCAGGATGCCTTCCTGCCCTATGTCGAAGACGGCACCCTGATCTTCATCGGGGCGACCACTGAAAATCCCTCCTTCGAGCTCAATAACGCGCTGCTCTCGCGGGCGCGGGTCTATGTGCTCAAGAGTCTGGACGACGAGGCCCTCGGCGGCCTGGCACGCCGGGCTCTGACCAGTGCCAAGGGGCTGGGTGAGCGACGGCTGAGTCTGCCGGACGACGCCCTGGCGCTGCTGCTGGCCGCCGCCGACGGCGATGGCCGGCGGCTGCTCAATCTGCTGGAGAATGCCGCGGACCTGGCCGAGGACGGTGGCGTCCTGGACGCCGAACTGTTCCAGAGTCTGCTGGGCGATCAGCGCCGCCGCTTCGACAAGGGCGGTGAAGCCTTCTACGACCAGATCTCCGCGTTGCACAAGTCGGTGCGCGGCTCCAATCCCGATGGCGCCCTCTACTGGTTCGCCCGGATGATCGACGGCGGCTGCGATGCGCTGTACATCGCCCGGCGCGTGGTGCGGATGGCCAGCGAAGACATCGGCAACGCCGATCCGCGCGCCCTGAGCCTGTGCCTGGAGGCCTGGGATGTCCAGGAGCGCCTGGGCAGTCCGGAAGGCGAGCTGGCCATCGCCCAGGCGATCGTCTATCTGGCCTGCGCGCCCAAGAGTAACGCCGTCTATATGGGCTACAAGGCCGCCCTGGCCGACGTGCGCCAGAACGGCTCGCGCGAGGTGCCACTGCACCTGCGCAATGCGCCGACCAAGCTGATGAAGAACCTCGGCTATGGCGACGAATACCGCTATGCCCACGATGAGCCCGAAGCCTATGCCGCGGGTGAGGACTACTTTCCCGAAGAACTCGAGCCGCGCCGCTACTATGAGCCGGTTCCCCGTGGGCTGGAGCTGAAGATCCGCGATAAACTGCAGCACTTGGCGGACCTCGACCGGTCCAGCCCGCGCCAGCGCCGACCGCGTTCCTGACGCCCCGCCCGCGCGGCTGCCCCCATTCCTAAGCAAGAGACACGGACATGCTTGATTCGAAACTGGTTCGCACCCAAACCGAGGAGGTGGCCGCACGTCTGGCGACCCGTGGCTACGTTCTCGACGTCAGCCTGGTGGAGTCGCTGGAAGCCCGTCGTAAGGCCGTGCAGACCCGCACCGAGACCCTGCAGGCCGAGCGTAATGCCCGCTCCAAGGGGATCGGCCAGGCCAAGGCGCGTGGTGAGGACATCGCGCCGCTGCTGGCCGAGGTCGATCGCATGGGCAGTGAACTGGAAGAAGCCAAGCGCGAGCTGGATCTGGTCCAGGGCGAACTGGATGCCCTGCTGCTGGGCCTGCCCAACCTGCCCGATGCCTCGGTGCCGGTCGGCAAGGACGAAGACGACAATGTCGAGGTCCGTCGCTGGGGCGCCCCGCGCGACTTCGATTTCGAGATCAAGGACCACGTTGCCCTGGGCGAGACCCACGGCTGGCTGGATTTCGAGACCGCTGCACGGTTCTCCGGCGCCCGCTTCGCCGTGATGCGCGGCCCCATTGCCCGCCTGCACCGTGCCCTGGCGCAGTTCATGCTCAACCTGCACACCGGTGAGCATGGCTACGAAGAGACCTATACCCCCTATCTGGTGCAGGCCGAGACCCTGCAGGGCACCGGTCAGCTGCCCAAGTTCGAGGAAGATCTGTTCAAGATCGGCCGCGAAGGCGAGAGCGATCTCTACCTGATCCCCACCGCCGAGGTGACCCTGACCAATCTGGTCGCCGGCCAGATCCTCGATGCCAAGCGCTTGCCGCTGAAGTTCACCGCCCATACCCCGTGCTTCCGCAGCGAAGCCGGGGCCTCGGGTCGCGACACCCGCGGCATGATCCGTCAGCACCAGTTCGATAAGGTGGAGATGGTCCATATCGTCGAGCCGAGCACCTCCTTCCAGGCCCTGGAAGAGCTGACCGGCCACGCCGAGACCGTGCTGCAGCGGCTGGAACTGCCCTACCGGGTGCTGTCACTGTGCACCGGCGACATGGGTTTCGGCGCCACCAAGACCTACGACCTGGAAGTCTGGGTGCCGAGCCAAGGCAAGTATCGCGAGATCTCGTCCTGCTCCAACTGCGGTGACTTCCAGGCGCGCCGCATGCAGGCCCGCTACCGCAACGCCGAGGGCAAGCCCGAGTTGGTGCACACCCTCAACGGCTCCGGCCTGGCCGTGGGTCGTACGCTGGTCGCCGTGCTGGAGAACTATCAGCAGGCCGACGGCAGCATCCGCGTCCCCGAGGTGCTCAAGCCCTACATGGGTGGCCTCGAGGTCATCGGCTGATGGATTACCTGCCGCTCTTCCACAAGCTCGATGGTCGTCCGGTACTGGTGATCGGCGGGGGCGATATCGCCTTGCGCAAGAGCGTGCTGCTGGCCGAAGCCGGCGCACGCATCACCCTGGTGGCGCCGGAAATCGAGCCGGAGGTACGTGCCTTCGTCGAGGCGCGGGGCGGCAGTTGCCGGGTCGAGCGCTATGCGGCTGGCCATCTCGCCGGGCATTGCCTGGTGATTGCGGCCACCGACGATGACGAGGTCAACGAGACCGTGTCCCACGACGCCCAGGCCCTGGGCCTGCCGGTCAACGTGGTGGATGCGCCCAAGCTGTGCACCGTGATCTTCCCGGCCATCGTCGATCGCTCGCCCCTGGTGATCGCCATTTCCAGCGGCGGTGACGCCCCGGTGCTGGCGCGCCTGGTGCGCGCCAAGCTGGAGAGCTGGATTCCAGCGACCTATGGCGAGCTGGCACAACTGGCCCAGCGCTTTCGCGCCCGGGTGAAGACCCGCTTCGCCGATCTGCAGGCGCGGCGGATCTTCTGGGAA
Organism: Pseudomonas flavocrustae; assembly: GCF_029872515.1. Classification (NCBI taxonomy): domain Bacteria; kingdom Pseudomonadati; phylum Pseudomonadota; class Gammaproteobacteria; order Pseudomonadales; family Pseudomonadaceae; genus Pseudomonas; species Pseudomonas flavocrustae. Next base: position 645,710 of record NZ_JAPDIQ010000002.1, read on the forward strand.
GAGGTGTTCCAGGGCGAGGTCGCGGAAAAGGTCTTTTCCGGCCAGCCCCAGGCTGCCGAGCAACTGCTGGAAGCCAAGCTGAGCAGCGAAACGGCCAGTTTTCGCGGCGAGGTCTATCTGGTCGGCGCCGGTCCCGGTGATCCGGACCTGCTGACCTTCCGCGCCCTGCGGCTGATGCAGCAGGCTGACGTGGTGCTCTACGATCGCCTGGTGGCGCCGACCATCCTCGACATGTGCCGGCGCGATGCCGATCGCATCTATGTCGGCAAGCGGCGCGCCGAACATGCGGTGCCCCAGGACGATCTCAATCGCCTGCTGGTCAAGCTGGCCCGGGAGGGCAAGCGGGTGCTACGGCTGAAGGGAGGTGATCCCTTCATCTTCGGCCGCGGTGGCGAAGAAATCGAAGAACTGGCAGCCGAAGGCATTCCCTTCCAGGTGGTGCCGGGCATCACCGCGGCCAGTGGTTGTGCCGCCTATGCCGGCATTCCCCTGACCCACAGAGACCATGCCCAGTCGGTGCGCTTCGTTACCGGCCATCTCAAGGACGGCTCGGCCGATTTGCCCTGGACCGATCTCGTGGCGCCGGGGCAGACCCTGGTGTTCTACATGGGCCTGGTGGGGCTGCCGACCATCTGCGCGCAACTCACTGCCCATGGCAAGGATCCGGCGACGCCGGCGGCGCTAGTGCAACAGGGCACCACGCTCAATCAGCGGGTGTTCACCGGTACCCTGCAGGATCTGCCGCAACTGGTGGCCGAGCACGAGGTCCACGCGCCGACCCTGGTGATCGTCGGCGAGGTGGTCGCGCTACGCGAGAAGCTGGCCTGGTTCGAAGGCGACCAGGCGGCGGTCTGATCTCAGGCTGCGCCCTGGATGCCGGCACTGCTCAGGGCCTCGCGGCCATGGGGAAGGTCCAGCTCCAGGGCCGGCCCCTTGGGCACGATAGCGGTCGGGTTGATCTGCGCATGACTGCCGTAGTAGTGGTGCTTGATGTGCTGGAAGTCCACGGTCTCGGCGATACCCGGCCACTGATACAACTCTCGCAGCCATCCCTGTAGCGCCGGATAATCCCGAATGCGCCGCAGGTTGCACTTGAAGTGGCCGTGATAGACGGCGTCGAAGCGGATCAGGGTGGTGAACAGGCGCCAATCGGCTTCGGTCAGCCATTCGCCGGTGAGATAGCGCTGGGTCTGCAGCAGCTTTTCCAGGTTGTCCAGGGTGGCGAAGACCTCGTCGAAGGCCTCTTCGTAGGCCTCCTGGGTGGTGGCGAAACCGGCCCGGTAGACACCATTGTTGACCGTTGGATAGATACGGTCGTTGAGGGTATCGATGCGACCGCGCAGGGCCTCTGGGTACAGATCCAGGCGATTGCCGGTCAGGTCATCGAAGGCGCCATTGAACATGCGGATGATCTCGGCGGATTCATTGCTGACGATGCGCTCTTGCTGGCGATCCCAGAGCACCGGGACGGTAACCCGCCCGGTGTAGTCGGCCTGGTCGCGCTGATAGAGCTGGTAGAGGCGGTCGAGGTGATAGAGATCGTCACCACTGGCGCCCCTGGCCAGGTCGAAGGTCCAGCCTTCCTCACGCATCAGCCAGCTGACCACCGAGACGCCGATCAGATCTCTGAGGCCCTTGAGCTGGCGATAGATCAGGGTGCGGTGCGCCCAGGGGCAGGCCAGGGACACATAGAGGTGGTAGCGACCGGCTTCCGGGGCATGGCGTGCAGCGCCTTGCGGAATGGCTTGCTCGGGGCGGGCGATCCAGTCGCGACGCTGGGCTTCTTCCCGTTTGAAATGGCCATCCTTGCCATTGTCATACCACTGGTCCTGCCACTGTCCATCGACCAACAAGCCCATATCGTCATCCTCCGCTGCGTTGCGGTTAGGAACCCGGGGAGCCGCTCCGGGTTCCTGAGGCGACGTCAGAGCGTGCGGTCGCGCGCTTCCCAGCGCCGCTCGGCTTCACGCTGGGCACTCGCCTGTTCCTGACCCAGGGCGCGCAGGGCCACGGCCAGGGTGGCGATGACCGCCAGGCGCCCATAGGGATCTTCCGCTTCACCTCGCCAGGTGGCGGCCAACAGGGCCGGATCGAGGCGCTCCGGCTTGACCTGGCGACGCTCGGTCAGCGCCGGCCAGCTTTCGTCCCAGGCTTCGCCAGCACGGGTGCCATAGAGATGGGCGATGACATCGGGATTGCGCTCGACTTCACCCCCTTCGCCCTTGATGACGATGCTGTCGTCAGCCAGCAGGCGACTGGCCTCGCGATGCACCTCCTGGTAACCCGGGTGGAAGATGCTCTGCAGGATGCAGCGCGCCTGGCTGGGGTTGAGCAGCCGTACCAGGGAATGGATCGGCGAGCGCAGGCCGAGCTCGGCCTTGAGATCGATCATCCGCTGCAGGGCCGGCATCCAGGCGGCCAGCGGCAGGAAGGCCGGCTGATCGCGATCGAGCAGGGTGCCGACGTCCTGCCAGTCAGTGGCGGTCGGCATCCCCAGGTCGGCCAGGCACTGTTCGGTATAGAGTCGGCCCGCGGTGTGGGTACCGCCGCCATGCATGACCACCCGCACGCCGCTACCGGCCAGGCATTTCACCGCCAGCAGGTACCAGGGCAGATGACGCTTCTTGCCGGCGTAGGAGGGCCAGTCGAGGTCGACCGTGAAGCCTGGCGGCTGCAGCCGCGCGCGGACGGCGCGGGTGAAGCCCGCCAGCTCCTCGGCACTCTCTTCCTTGTGCCTGAGCAGCATGAGAAAGGCACCGAGCTGGGCATCGGTCACCCGGTCGTCGAGGATCAGGCCCATGGCCATTTCCGCCTCGGCCTCGGTCAGGCTGCGGGCGCCGCGCTTGCCCTTGCCCAAGGCCCGGACATAGACGGCGAAGGGATGTTCTTCGGGCGTGGTGAAGGTCATAGACAGTTATCCGGTTTCGGCAGGCCGGCCAGTTTGGCGCCGAGCTTGGCCGGCGCGCCCTTGAACAGCAGGTTGAGCTGCAGACTGGTGCCCAGTTCCGGACCCAGCGTCTGGGCAATGTACTTGATCAGCGGCCGATTGGCCGGCGAAAGCTGGAAGTGGGCGTAGAAGTCACGCAGCGCCTGCAGCACCTGCCAGTGGCGCTCGGTCAACTCGATGCCCTCCTTGAGTGCCAGTTGCTGGGCCACTTCCGGACTCCATTGCGAGAGGTCGCGCAGATAGCCTTCGGGGTCGAGGTCGAGAGGAGGCATGCTCAGGTCCAGCTGATGACCTTGGCGCAGCTCACGCTCAGGTCGACGAAAGTGGGGTAGTCGATCAGGGTCACGGCTCGTTCGGGGTGCAGGCGACGGGCCTGGACATCCTCCGCCAGGGCATAGAGGGCTGCCTCGGCCGGAAGTCGGGCCAGCCGCTCGGCCGCAACGCTGCCAGGGCGCAGGGCCTCGACCGCAGCGCCGGTGAGCAGAACGGTGTCCTCGCTACCGACCCAGCTCAGGCCGTCCAGTGCGCCGGCGTCCAGCAGCAGCGAGCGGGAAAACAGGTGAAGGGTAGTCAAATGGAAATCACCTGGTCGTATTCATGAATCAGCGCTGCCAGGGCGTCGGGCTCCAGGGGCGTCACCCAGGCGGGCAACTGCGCGGGCGTGATGCCCAGGCGCTGCAGGGCGGTGGCTTCGGCGTAGATGGCCTCGACACCGAACAGCGGCAGCGCGGAGAGATTGGCACTCAGGTCCTTTTGCTCCAGGGCAGCGCTGTCGGCCGCCAGCAACTGGGTCACGCCAGGACCGGCGAACAGCAGCGCCAGGGGCAGTTCGAAGGCACCGCCGGCCAGTACGATATCCAGGGCCTCGCGCGGACCGGGGCCGCTCAGTGCCGGCTGGCGGGAGATGACGAGGGTGCTCTTAGCCATGCTAGTCGCCTCCAAAGCAGAGCAGGCGATCTGCGTCCTGCACCGCTTCATGCAGTTGGCCCAGACCGGACAGCTGCCAGGGGGCACGCACGTTCACCGCGCCCTCACGTTCGTAGCGTCGTGCCTCGTTCTCGTCCAGCAGCCCACGCTTGAGAGCGGCGGCGATGCAGACCACCGCATCGATCTGGTGGCGTTCGATCAGCTCGCGCCAGCGCGCGGGCAGATCGGATTCGTCCTGGCCGCTGACCAGGGCATGGGAGGCGTTATGGACGCCGTCGCGATAGAGAAACAGGCGCGACAGCTCGTGACCCTCGGCCAGCAGCGCCTCGCAGAAGCGCAGGGCCCGCCGCGCCGAGGGCGCCTGGGGTGGAGAAAGGACAACGATGGCAAATTTCATGGATGTAAAAAGGCCCGCCGAAGCGGGCCTCTCGGGCTACCGCTGATGATCAATCGTTGCTGCTGGCAAATCCGAAGATCTGCAGCAAGCTGATGAACATATTGTAGATCGAGACGTACAGGGTAATGGTAGCCATGATGTAGTTGTCTTCACCACCGTGCACGATGGCACTGGTCTGCAGCAGGATGGCCGCGGCGGCGAACAGTACGAAGCCCGCGCTGATGGCCAGTTGCAGACCGCTGATCTGGACGAAGAAGGACAGCACCACGGCGCCCAGCAGGATCCAGAAGCCCGCCATCAGGAAGCCGCTGAGGAAGCTCATGTCCTTGCGACTGATCAGGGCGTAGGCCGACAGACCGAAGAAGGCCAGGGCGGTCATGCCGGCGGCGGAGGCGATCACGCTGCCCCCGTTGGGCAAGCCCAGGTACATGTTCAGGATCGGGCCAAGGGTGTAGCCCATGAAGCCGGTCAGGGCGAAGGTGCTCACCAGACCCCAGCCGCTGTCGCGGGTCTTCACGGTCAGGAAGAACAGGCCATAGAAGCCGATCAGGACGACAAAGATGTTGGGGTAGGGCAGCCGCATCTGCTGCGAGACGAAGGCGACCAGTCCGCTGAACGCCAGGGTCATGGCCAGCAGGGCATAGGTGTTGCGCAATACACGGCTGACGTCCCGCGGTTGCGCGATGGCAGGGTTATAGGCGTATTGACGCTCGTTCATGGTGTACTCCAAAGCTAGATTAACGGTGTGATGTACCGTACGACCCCGAAGATAGCAAATGTTGCTTAAGGATCGCTTGCGACTGTTTGACAGTGTGTTGCCATCAGGTACTATGCGCCCCTCTTACGGAAGTGTGGCCGAGTGGTTTAAGGCAGCGGTCTTGAAAACCGCCGACTCGCAAGGGTCCCAGAGTTCGAATCTCTGCGCTTCCGCCACCTTCGAAGCCCCGTTCTTATGGGGCTTTTTGCTGTCTGCAGGATCGGATTTCAAGGCCCGCTGGGTAGGTAAAAAAGGAAGAGTTCCGAAACCCTTTCGAGACAGCTCCGGTGCCTGACCTTCCATGGCACTCGATCCCGATGAAGCTGACCATTGCGGTTAACCCTGTAGCTACCTGGGAGCGAGAGCTGAGCTGAGTAGGGGCGAGGGGCGCTGCCTTTTTGAGATCAGCAGGCAGGACGGTCGGGGTCAGGACGTGCGAAACGTCGACGACCGATCAGTCGCCCGCTGAGGCTACCGGTACCAATCGTGCGTGATCATCAGCAGGCCGCCATGGCCACCACAAAGATGGTTGCCAGCCCGATGCACATGGCGCCCAGGGTGAGCGCCAGCAGGCCCTGATCGCTGGCTAACGACCCTGGACGAATGAGTGCGGATTTCAGCGGGACGCTATTTATCCGGCCGCTGGGCCTGGACTCGAAGAGCGTCACTGTCCTTGTTAACTGATAGCGCAACTGAAATATCCTTTTCAGTTTCGGTGCCGGACTGCGGAGCCCAGCTATTGGCTGCGATTGTGGCTTCAGCGAAGCTCAACAGCAAGACAATTGCTGAGACGCAGGTTCCTATGGCAATCGCATTGATCACCTTCTGTTCTTTCACAGGCGCATTCATGTTGATTGCCTAGTACGGGTCCGCTTCGATTGAGGACGTCTGACAACCGGAAACGGCAGAAGTGCGGGCGTTCATCAAGCATTGGAAGGTGGCCGTTGCACTCGCCACCTTGGGAAGGAGTCACCAGTCAGTTAGAGGTCGCAGTCGGCAACCTCCGGTCTGGCTGGCACGCTGCCAGATCACGCTCGGTACGGCCGCTTCACTTCCCGCTGGGCTACCAACTAGGAACGTTTCTGGATTCGGTATGACGGCCGAGACCTACGTCTATCCCTTGAAGCTACCAAGGTCTTCACTGATATTTCCGCCAGTCGCGATATTTCTCACCGATGATCTGGTTCAGCGCCTTGGGCTGCTGGCACTCGACGCCGGCCAGGGGGTTCGGCTCGCACAGGGTGCTTCTGTTGGAGTAATGACTGCAGCCCAGTAGCACTACGGTCATTCCCACTAACGTCATGTATTTCACGGGGTCTCCACGATTCTGAAGTGCCGGAAGCTGGCGGTCATTTTCGAGCTTTGTGCCCGACAGGGGCTGATGGGCTGCAGGTAGGGCTCAGGCCGTGGATACCGATCTCGCTCGAGATCCTGTCTGGCGACCCTGTACCCCGGTCTTCCTGCTCCGACGTGCCTTCGCCACTGAATCCCTGCAGCTTAGCTGAAATACTTCACGCTTCTCGGCGTTCATTATCGATGGCTATGCCCTGCGGTCTGCTGTGGATCCTGCTCCAGCATCTGTTGACATTAAAAGGCCCGCGCGAGGCGGGCCTTTTCCCTAGCAAAGTGCAACGTCCAGTCAGGGCGTGTTGCCCTTGGCCAGGGCGCCAGCGATGGCCGGTGCGTCGATGGCATTGGTCAGGACCTGGGTCCCCGAGAGGATGACGTTGTTGGTCGGGCCGCTGCCCTTGATCTCTTCGCTGGCAAGGACCTTGCCCTGGTCGTCGAGGACCTGGGTGATGACGTCATAGTCGAAGCGGACGCGCATGTAGGCGTCAGATTTCCACTCGCGCAGTTTCAGCACCAGCAGCTTCTGGCCCTGGGGGGCACGGTCGCTGGTCTGGCTGGGCAGGGCGGTGATGGCGGCGCGGGCCAGGGCCTTTTGCACGGCGTCCTGCAGATCCGCGGAAAGGGGGCTGCCACTGTAGGTGCGAACGCTCCAGGGGTTGTAGTAGAGGCCACGGATGTTGCCGACGTAGGTGGCGTCCTTGTTCCGGGCGACTACATAGGGGCGCTCGTCGAGTACCGCGACGGCGACCGGCTTGTCGGCCTTGACGCTGAGTTGCGGGGCGGTCTGGCGGTAGTCGATTTTCTGGCCGATGGCGCAACCGGCCAGTTGCAGCGCAGCGAAGGTGATGAACAAGAGCTGAGACGGCTTCATGCGAAACTCCTTTTTCGAGAGGCGCGCAGTCTAAGCCATCAGGCCCGTCATGCCAAAATAATGTGACTTGATTCACGGAATGGCTGGAGCGACCGCGAGCTGGTTTCTGGGCTATGCAGCCGAGTGGATGCGCCTGGTGCGCGCAGCCGTTGAGTATCTAGGCCAGGGGGATTGCCTATTGGGCGCGGTCGCTGTCTTTCAGTGGTCGGGATTCGGGCGACCTGTCGGTGCTGCAAGGGAACGAACAGCCTTCGAGGACAAGCCAATCCTTTGGCTCTGCCTCGACCCGGGCGGGCTACAGCGTCTTCTTGTATTCCTTGTCCGCCTTCTTGTCTTCGCGGTGGCGTTCCTTGTCCAGGTGGGTATCGGTGCGGTCGGCTTCGTCGGCGGCATGGGCCGCGCCCTTGTCGACCTCCTTGCGGTCATGGCGGGCGTCCTTGCTCACGTCACGACCGTCCTGGCGGACGCTCTTTTCCGCTGGGCTTTCGGCCAGTGCGACACCTGTGCCGAGGACACTCAGCAGAACGGTCATGGTTGCTGCGGTAAGGCGTGATTTCATCGAGAAGCGCTCCTGGGTCGAGATAACGAGAGTGGTCGCCCATGGCGACTGCTTCCTTGCAGTAAAGCGGTAAAGCGGCTGTTTTGAAAGGAAAGCTGCAGAGAGGCTCTGGTCAAGTGGGCGAGCTGGAGGCCCAGGCGGACGCATCGTGCGGATGCAGACTCTCCAGATGGCGCACCTGGATGCTCACGTCCTGGTGGCTGTCACGCAGGGCGACCAGCAGGCGGCGGGCGGCGTCCTCGACGAACATCAGGTTGCTGCCATTGAGCGCGGCGAAGGCCTGTTCGTCGGCGCGCTTGACGGCGGTCTGCACCGGCGTGCCCAGGGCCTGTTCGCACTGGTCGATCAGGGGCAGCAGGCCGAAGTCGGCTGCATCTGCCGGCAGGCTGATCCGTACCCGGGCCAGGCTGCGCTGGCTATGCGGGGTGGCCAGGGAGGCGTGACGCCTCAGCCAGTGGGCGACGGTGGCTGGATCGAGCGGCGTGGCGGCCCCGTGTTCGGCGAGAAAGGCTCGTTCGATCAGTTGCCGGGACAGGGCGGCGGAGCAGGGGCAGGTGGAGGCGTAGAGGATCTCGACGCGGACACTGAGCTGGAAAACACCGGCCACCCAGCTCGCTTCCATACGCACGGGATAGCGTTTCCAGCCGCTCAGCCCGGTGGTCATCAGCGCAGGACGGCGAATCAGCAGGGCGAAGTCCAGCCGCAGGCGGGCGGCGCGGGAGTCGCAGCTGCGATGGCTGGCGACGATGTCGCTCAGCAGCAGACGCAGGCGCTCGGGCGTCAGGAGGGCTTCTCCGCTCAGGCGATCCAGCAGTTGATAGAGCCTGGACATATGGATGCCCTTGGCGGTGGCCGTGGGCAGGTCGACCTGGACGTCGGCGCTGGCGGGCAGCAGGCGGCCGAGTTCGTCCTTGCCGAGGCGGATCGGCAGGTCGATACCCTGCATGCCAACCCAGTCGAGGGCGGCAGGCAGTTCGGCGGTCTCGCTGAGGGAGACATCAGGCAGAATGGCGTTCATGGGCAGGGTTCGGCTCAGTGGAGGTCGGCGGCCTGGGGCCAGTCGCTGAAGGGGTTGTGCAGCTTCATCCAGGCCCTGGGGCCGGCGGCGAGTTCGCTGTCGTTGAGCAGGCAGGCGTCCAGGCGGGCGCGCAGATCAGCTTCGTCCACGTCCATGCCGATCAGCACCAGTTCCTGACGGGCATCGCCGACGCCTTCATGCCATTTCTCCTTGATCAGGACGACGGTCTCTTCATCGTCCGGCCACTGCTCGGGAGGTACCGCGGCCCACCAGCGACCGGCCACGCCATGGCGGGCGACGGCGCCCGCCTGGGACCAGCTCCCGGCATGAGCGGGATGGCTGGCCAGCCAGAAGTAGCCCTTGGAGCGGATCACGCCGGGCCATTCCTGCTCGATCAGGGCGAAGAAGCGCTCGGGATGGAAGGGGCGGCGCGCCTGGTAGACGAAGCTCGAGATGCCGTATTCCGTGGTCTCGGGCGTGTGCTCGCCGCGCAGCTCCTGCAGCCAGCCCGGCGCCTGGGCAGCTTTATCGAAGTCGAACAGACCGGTCTGCAGCACCCGCTCCAGGGGCACGGCGCCAAAGCTCGTCAGCTCCAGTCGAGCGCGGGGATTGAGGCTGCGCAGGATGGCCAGCAGGCGATCACGTTCCGCCGGCTCGACCAGGTCCAGCTTGTTCACCACCAGCACATCGCAGAATTCGATCTGCTCGATCAGCAGGTCGACCACGGTGCGTTCGTCTTCCTCGCCCAGGGATTCGCCGCGGGACTCCAGGAGGTCGCTGGAGGCGTAGTCGCGCAGGAAATTGAAGGCATCCACTACGGTGACCAGGGTATCGAGCTGGGCGACATCGCCGAGGCAGCGCCCGTCTTCACCGGCGAAGGTGAAGGTTTCGGCCACGGGGAGCGGCTCGGAGATGCCGGTGGATTCGATGACCAGCTGATCGAAGCGGCCATCGCGGGCGAGGCGTTCGACTTCCACCAGCAGGTCTTCGCGCAGGGTGCAGCAGATGCAGCCGTTGCTCATCTCCACCAGCTTCTCCTCGGTGCGCGACAGCTCGGCGCCGCCGTCGCGGATCAGGGCGGCGTCGATGTTGACCTCAGACATGTCGTTGACGATGACCGCCACCCGCCGGCCTTCGCGGTTGTTGAGGATGTGGTTGAGCAGGGTGGTCTTGCCGGCGCCGAGAAAGCCGGACAGCACGGTGACAGGGAGTTTCTTGCTGAGGAGGCTGGCTTGAGTGGTCATGATCGTCACGGCTAGGTGAGGTCGCAGGGCAGGGCATCCCTGGACCGGGATGATTGGGTATTTATCAGATGTTATAACATAACATTTATAGAGGGTTAAGGGCAGCTGCTGTCTCGTCCGGCGTCCTATCCAGCTAACGGGTAGGGTGGCTCAAGCGGCCCGCCACGAATCCAGGTGAGCTGCCCTGAGCGACAGCGCTGCCTAGACGTGCTGACCGCCGTTGATATGGATCTCGGCGCCGTTGATGTAGCAGGAGCGTTCGCTGCAGAGAAAGTAGATGGTCTCGGCCACTTCGTCGGGGGTGCCCAGGCGCTTGAGCGGGACCTCGGCTTCCACCAAGCCGTCGGTACCGGGCGAGAGGATGGAGGTGGCGATCTCGCCCGGTGCTATGGCGTTGGCGCGGATGCCACGGGGGCCGAATTCATGGGCCAGTTCGCGGGTGAGGGCGGCCAGGCCCGCCTTGGAGGCGGCATAGGCTACCCCGGCGAAGGGATGCACCCGGGAGCCGGCGATGGAGGTGACGTTGACGATGCTGCCTTGCGCCGCTTCCAGCTCGGGTAGCAGGGCGCGAGCCAGCAGGGCGGTGGAGACCAGGTTGACGTTGAGCACCTGGGTCCAGGTTTCGGCATCCGAGGCCAGCACGCCGAGGCGGCTGCCATCGGTTCCCTTGGGCGAGATCCCCGCGTTGTTGACCAGCGCGTGCAGCTTGCCGCTCGGCAGGCGCTCGCGGACGGTGGCGACCAGGCGATCGATCTGGGAGAGGTCGGCGAGATCGGCCTGGATGTGCGCGTCGCGGGCTTCCGGCCAGGCGCATTCCTCGGAGAACGGCTGGCGGGAGACGGTGAGCAGACGCCAGCCCAGGTTGCGGAACAGTTTGACGGGGGCGTGACCGATCCCGCGACTGGCGCCGGTGAGCAGCATGGTGCGCTGGGTCATGGGCGACCCCGGCAGGCAGCGGGGTGGGCGAGGGGCGACAGGACGGGCATGGTAGGTGACTCCGGCGTCTGGCAGGCCGGTTCACTATGCCCAAGCGGGGTGAGTGGGGCAATCGATGGGCGTTGCAGGTCAGCCTGAGGTGGAGGCTGAGCCGTCGTCGTGCTTCAGCCGCCCATGCTCGCTGCGCACCGCCACCATGAAGGTCTGCATGGCCGAGGACTGCACCCGGTGCCGGCGACGGATCAATCCATAGGGCGGCAGCCGCGGCTCGAAGGCGATGGGCAGCACCGCCAGCAGGTGACGACCGGGGTAGTCGTTGACCACCGACAGCGGCGTGACGCCGAGCATGTCGGTCTGCTGCACCAGCGCTAGCAGAGTCATGATGGAGGTGGTCTCGACGATGCTGCCGGGGATATCGACCCGGGCATCGTGGAAGGCCTGGTTGATGATGGCCCTCATCGGGCTGGGGTGCTGCTGCAGCACCCAGGTGTGTTCCTGCAATTCGCCCCAGGTCAGGTGGGTGGCCTGGGCCAGGGGGTTCTGAGCGCCGGCGATCACGCAGAGCACCTCTTCGCCGAGGCTGTCGAACAGCAGTTCCTCGGCGCGGGCGCCGGTGGGGATGCGCCCCAGGACCACGTCCAGCTGGTCCTGCAGCAGCGCCTGGACCAGCACGTCGCTGGTATCCACCTGGATCGACATGGACAGGCGCGGATGGCTCTGCTTGAGCGTGGCGATGGTGCGCGTCAGCAGGCCCGAGGCCAGCGCCGGAATGGCGCCCACCGCGACCCGGCCGAGATTGCCCGATTCCAGCGCGACCAGCTCTTCGCGCATGCCCGAGAGTTCGGCGAAGACCATCCGCGCGTAGTAGATCACCGTCTCGCCAAAGGCCGTGGCGCGCATGCCCCGCGGCAGTCGCTCGAACAGCCCCACGCCCAGCAGGCTCTCGATCTCGTGGAGCATCTTGGTGGCGGCCGGCTGGGTCATGCCGATGTCGTCGGCGGCGCGGCGCAGCGAGCCGAATTCCGCCAGCGCCAGCACCAGGCGCAACTGGCGCAGGCGCAGACGGCTGTGGATGGTATGGGCATCGGGAATACGCGTCATGCTGGCGGACCTGGGTACCGGGAAGCCGGCTAGGGTAGCGCAAGCGTCCAGGCCTGGCGTCGGTGGGGTGCTTCCGCGCCAGGCCGGAGCGTTCACGACGGCCGTACCTTGACCCGCGGCTGGCCCGGGCGCAGCGCCTGCAGTCCGCGCGCCAGCAACGGCCAGCAGAGCATCAGCAGCGCCGCGGTGGTCAGACCGCCCACCAGCGGGTTGGACCAGAAGATGCCCAGCTGGCCGTCGGAGAACAGCATCGACTGGCGGAAGGCGTCCTCGGCCTTGTCACCCAGCACCGCCGCCAGCACCAGCGGGGCGATGGGATAGCCGAGCTTCTTGAAGGCATAGCCGAGGATGCCGAAGCCGAGCATCAGCCAGACGTCGAACAGACTGTTGTGCACCGAATAGGCGCCGATCACGCAGATGGTGAAGATGATGGGCGCGATGATGCAGAAGGGGATCCGCAGGATGGCGGCGAACAGCGGCACCGTCGCCAGCACCACGATCAGGCTGACCACGTTGCCCAGGTACATGCTGGCGATCAGGCTCCAGACGAAATCGTGCTGTTCGGTGAACAGGGTCGGCCCCGGATGCAGGCCCCAGATCATCAGGCCGCCGAGCATCACCGCAGTGGTGGCGGAGCCGGGGATGCCCAGCGTCAGCATCGGCAGCAGGGCGCTGGTGCCGGCGCTGTGGTCCGCGGTCTCCGGGGCGATCACCCCTTCCAGTTCGCCCTTGCCGAAGCCGTCGCGGTTCTTCGAAAAGCGTCGCGCCAGGCTGTAGCTCATGAAGGAGGCGGCGGTAGGGCCACCGGGCGTCACACCCATCCAGCAGCCGACCAGGGCGCTGCGCAGCCAGGTCAGCCAGTAGCGCGGCAGCTGTTTCCAGGTGCCGAGCACGGTGCGCAGGGTGATGCGCGCCTGCTCGCCACGAAAGACCAGGCCTTCTTCCACGGTGCAGAGGATCTCGCCGATGCCGAACAGGCCGATTACCGCCACCTCGAAGCTGATGCCCGACAGCAGTGCCGGCTGGTCGAAGGTCAGGCGCAGATTGCCCGACACCGTATCCATGCCCACCGCCGCCATGGCGAAGCCGATCATCATGGCTGCCACCGTCTTCAATGGCGGATTCTTGCTCATGCCGATGAAGGTGCAGAAGGCCAGCAGGTAGACGGCGAAGAATTCCGGCGAGCTGAATTCCATGGCGAAGGCGGCGATACGGCTGGAGAGGAAGGTCAGCAGCAGCACCCCGACCAGGGCGCCCAGCAGCGCCGAGGTGAAGGCCGCGGTCAGGGCCTCGCCCGCGCGGCCCTGGCGGGCCAGCGGATAGCCGTCGAAGGTGGTGGCCACCGACGAGGGTTCACCCGGGATGTTGAACAGGATCGAGGTGATGGAGCCGCCGAACAGCGCCCCCCAGTACATGCAGGAGAGCAGGATGATGGCTGACGTCGGGCTCATGGTGAAGGTCAGCGGCAGCAGCAGGGCGACGCCATTGGGCGCGCCCAGGCCGGGCAGCACCCCGACCAGGATGCCGAGCAGCACGCCGATCACCATCAGCGCGATGTGATGGAAGGACAGGATCAGGCCCATCCCGTGCATCAGGGAATCGAATTCGCTCATGACAGGCTCCTCAGCAGGAGGGCGAGGTCGGCCAGGGGCCCGGCATCCAGCGGCACCTTGAACCAGAGGGCGAAGATCAGATAGCTGGCGAGGCTCACGCCGCCCGCGATGGCGAGGATCTGCGAGGCGCCGTAGCGCCTTTGCCGCTGGCGATCCCGCGCCATGAACCAGGCGATGAACAGGAAGGCCGTCAGGTAGAGGCCCAGCAGGGGCAGGGCGACGACGAAGGCCAGCATCGGCAGGAACACCCGCAGCACCTGGCCGAAGGCGGCGCGCTCGACGAAGCTGGTGCGCAACGCCTGCCAGCGCCACAGGGTCTGCAGCGCCGTGGCCAGGCTGGCCAGGCTCAGCAGCAGGCCGATGTAGAAGGGGAAGTAGCCCGGCTCGGGGCCGGCATCGCCCCAGCCGATACCCTGTTCCAGACTGCCAATCATCACGATGCTACCGAGTCCGGCGGTAAAGGCCGCCAGGCCCAGCTCCACCCAGCGGGTGGTGATCAGGGAATCTCCGGCCATGGCCGTCTCTCCTGTGTCGATGCGCCGATCAGCGCTTGAGCCAGCCCGCGGCCTCGAACACCGGGGTGACCCGGGCGCTGTCCTGGGCGATGTAGTCCTGCAGCGCCTGGCCTTCGAGGAAGGTCGGCACCAGGGCATTACGCTCGATGTAGGCCTTGAACTCCGGTGTCTGGCTGACCTTGCGCAAAAGCTCCACATAGAAGGCGCGCTGTTCGTCGCTGACGCCGCCGGGCAGCAGCACGGTACGCGGGAAACGGTATTGATCGATGCCCAGGCCCTGCTCCTTGCAGGTGGGCACGTCGGACCAGGCCTGGGTCTCGGTGACCTTGGCGGTATAGGCCATGCGCGTCTGGCTGAATACGCACAGCGGCACCACCTGCCCACCACGCCACTGGCTCAGGCTCTCGCTGGGGTTGTTGACGTTGGAGGTGATGTGCTTGCCGGCCAGCTGGGTCGCCGCCTCGCTGCCGCTCTTGAAGGGGATGTAGGTGAGCTTGGTACCTTCGGTGCGATTGAGCAGCAGGGTCAGCGTCTGATCGACGTCCTTGGACTGGCTGCCCCCCATGCGCTTGCCGGCGGGATCCTGCTTGATGGCTTCGATGTAGCCACGGGCGTCTTTCCAGGGCGCGTCGGCGTAGCTCCAGAGAATGAAATCGTCTTCGGCGATGGCCGCCACCGGGGTGAGGTCGGCGAGCTGGTAGCCGAGCTTGGCGGTCAGCGGCAGCAGATAGACGTTGTTGGTGGCGATGACCAGTTTGTCCGCCTCGCCCTTGGCCAGCTTCATCTCCAGGAAAGCCTCGGCGCCATTGCCGCCGCCCTTGTTCATCACCACGGTGCTGGCGTCGAGCAGCTTGTGCTGGGTGATGATCGACTGAATCAGCCGACCGAGCTGGTCGGTGCCGCCACCGGGGCCGCCGGCGACGACGATTTCCACCTTGCCCTCGGGCTGCCAGGCGGCTTGGGCCACGGGAGACACCGCAGCGGCCAGGCACAGGGGGAGGGCGGCGAGCAGAGAGATGCTGCGCATGGGACTACCTCTTTCTTGTCGTTGTTTTGGGTGGGCCGAGTGTGCGCAGTCCTGGGCAAGCCTGACCACTCAAAATAAGGCATGCACCGATAGCCTGAGGTTATGTCTCCGATGACTCCTTGTCCCGGGCCGCATGGCACAAGGGCTACAGCGAGTAGACACGGTCGACCTATATCCTGGGGCTATACACCTATGCGTAGATTTGATTAGACGGTTATCGATCTGGGTCCGATAGTCGATCTCGCCAGCCGGCAGCTGAACACCCATAACAAGAATCCCAGGGGTCCACGCCATGCTCTCGACGTCCCGCTCATCACGCCTTGCCGATGCCGCCGTGCCGACGGCGCTGCAGGCTTCCCGCGTCCGCTGGCGCATCTTCGCCATCATCTTCGGCCTGACCGTCATCAACCTGGTGGACCGCGTGTCGCTGTCCATCGCCATGCCCACCATCGCCCGCGAATTCCAGCTGACGCCGGCCATGCAGGGCCTGATTCTCAGCAGCTTCTTCTGGGCCTATGCGCTGCTGCAGATTCCCGGTGGCTGGCTGATCGACCGCTATGGCCCGCGCCGGGTGATCGGCTGGTCCACCGGCCTCTGGGGCGTCTTCCAGACCCTCGCCGCCTTCGCCACCGGCGGGCTGTCGCTGATCTTCGCCCGGGTCGCCCTGGGCGCCGCCGAGGCGCCGCTGTTTCCGGCGGGTGGCAAGCTCAACTCCCTCTGGCTGGCCTCCAGCGAACGTGGGCGTGGCGCGGTACTGATGGATTGCGGCGGACCGCTGGGCGTCGCCCTGGGCGGTCTGCTCATCGCCTACCTGATCGCCGTCTTCGGCTCCTGGCGCACCGCCTTCTTCGTCGCCGGTATCGCCACACTAGCCATGGCCTGGCTTGCCTGGCGCTACCTGAGGGACGACCCGGCCGCCCACCCCGGAGTCAATGCCGCCGAGCTGGCGCGCATCAACGAAGGTCGCACCACCTCGATGGCCCAGGCCGCCAAGGCTGGCGCCCGGGGCCTGGGCATCGCCCGCCGCTCCCTGGCCGGCATCCTCATCGGTCGCGCCAGCTGGGCCATGGTGTTCTTCGGCCTGCTGACCTGGGGCCCCAGCTATCTGGCCCAGGCCCGTGGCTTCGACATCAAGGGCATAGGCGCCGCCACCTTCGTCATCTTTCTCTGCGGGGCGGCCGGCTCCCTGGTCGGTGGCTTCCTCTGCGACCTGCTGGTGCGCAAGGGCGTGCGCCGTGGCCTCGCCGCCAAGGGGCTGCTGTCCTGCTCCGGCCTGGTGGCGCTGGCAGCCTTCCTGCTGCTGCCGCGGCTGACCGATCCCTATGCCGCCGTGGCGCTGCTGTCGCTCACCGCCTTCTTCCTCATGTGGGGCAGCCTCTACTGGAGCTTTCCGGCACTGCTGGCCGCGCCGGCACGGGTCGGCCTGATCGGTGGGGTGATGAATCTGGCCGGCAGCCTGGGTGGCATCGCCGTGCCCATCCTGGTCGGCCTGCTGCTGCAGCACCTGGGTGGCTACCCGGCGGTGCTGGGCTTCTTCGCCCTCTGCTCCGGCCTGTTCATCCTCGGCACCCTGCTGATCGCCCTGGACACCCAGGAGCTGGCCCATGACTGAGCTCTACAGCGGACCCATCGTCGATGCCCATCATCACTTCTGGGAGCCCGGGCGCAATTTTCACCCCTGGCTGTCCGGTGCGGAAACCATCCCGTTTCGCTATGGCGATTACAGCGCCATCAGGGGCGACTATCTGCCGGAGCACTATTTCGCTGACGCGGCGGGCCATGACGTGGTCCAGACCGTCTATGTCGAGACCGAGTGGGATCCTCGCGATCCCCTGGGTGAGACCCGCTACATCCACGCCCTGGCGCGCCGCCATGGCGTGCCCAATGCGGTGGTCGCCCAGGCCTGGCTGGATGCCGAAGACGCCGCCGAGCTGCTCGCCGCCCAGGCCGCCTTCGAACGGGTGCGCAGCGTGAGACACAAGCCCGGTGGTCCGGCGCGTCCCGAAGACGTCGGCAGCCAGCGTACCCTGATGAGTGACGACAGCTGGCGCCGGGGCTATGCCGAATTGCAGCGCCATGGCCTGCACTTCGATCTGCAGACGCCCTGGTGGAATCTTGACGAAGCCTGTCGCCTGGCGCGGGACTTCCCGGCTACCCAGCTGATCCTCAACCACACGGGGCTGCCGTCCGATCGCAGCGCCGAAGGTCTGGCCGCCTGGCGCGCGGCCCTGGCCCGCCTCGCCGAATGGCCCAACGTGGCGCTGAAGATCTCCGGCCTGGGCCTCGCCGGCCAGCCGTGGCGCGCCGAGGACAACGCCTGGATCGTCCGCGAGGCCATCGCCGTCTTCGGTGCCGAGCGGGCCATGTTCGCCAGCAACTTTCCCGTCGACCGCCTGTGCGGCAGCTACGACACCATCATCGGCGGCTTCAAGCGTCTGGTGGCCGAGCTGCCTGCCACCGCGCAGCGCCAGCTCTTCCACGACACCGCCCGGCGCCTGTATCGCCCGGAGGCCGACGTCATCCGCCTGGACACCTACCTGAGGACTTCCGCATGAGCAATTCTCCGCTTCCCCGCCTGGCCCTGGTGCTGGGCGACCCGGCCGGCATCGGTCCCGAACTGATCGCCCGCCTGCTGGCCGATCCCGAGGTGCGCAGCCGCGCCCGCCTGGTGCTGATTGCCGACGAGGAGGAGGCCCGTACCGGCATGCGCATCGCCGGTTGCGAATACCCCTATCGCCGCATCGACAGCCTGGATGCCCTCGATTTCCAGGACGACATACCGCTGCTGTATCCCTACCACGGCGCCGCCGAGGGCGCCTTCCCCCGCAGCGAGGCCAGCGCCGTTGGTGGCCGCTACAGTCTGGACACCCTGGCCGTCGCCCTCGACCTGACCCGGGCCGGGCACACCGACGCCATCCTCTTCGGTCCGCTGAACAAGACCTCGCTGCACCTGGCGGGCATGGGCCATAACGACGAGCTGCACTGGTTTGCCGAGCACCTGGGCTACCAAGGGCCATTCTGCGAATTCAACGTGCTCGACGACCTCTGGACCTCGCGGGTGACCTCCCATGTCGCGCTCAAGGAGGTCCCCGGCCTGCTCAGCGAGGAGCGGGTAATCGAGGCGATCCAGCTGATCGACAACGAACTCAAACGTAGCGGCCTCGTCCGACCGCGCATCGGTGTCTGCGGGCTCAATCCGCACAATGGCGACAACGGCAGCTTCGGCCGCGAGGAGCTCGACCTCATCGGCCCGGCCGTGGAGCGTGCCAGGGCGCTGGGCATCGCCGCCGACGGTCCCTATCCGGCGGACACCATCTTTCTCAAGGTCCAGGGTGATAACCGCGCCTTCGACGCCGTGGTGACCATGTACCACGACCAAGGCCAGATCGCGATCAAGCTGATGGGCTTTTCCCGCGGGGTGACGGTGCAGGGTGGCCTGCCCATTCCTATCGCCACGCCCGCCCACGGCACCGCCTTCGACATCGCCGGCCAGGGCCGCGCCAACGTCGGCGCGACCCGTCAGGCCTTCGAGATCGCCTGTCGCCTGGGCGCGTCTCGCCACTGACTGATAGCTACCGGGGCGCTCCAGGCGCTACCTGAATTCGCCGAACCGGCTCGTGGAGCCGGCCGGCCTGACTCATGCTCGAAAAAAGGAAAGTCCGATGAAAATTACCAGCGTCCGCACCCGCGTCTTCGAATGGAAAGGCAAGGTCGTCCCGCCCCAGGCGCACTTCTGCACCAATGCCACCGACATCCTCTATGAGCGCGGCGACGCCATGGGCTCCTTCCGCTTCCACGGCTGGCTGGTGGTGGAGATCGAGACCGACAGCGGCCTGGTCGGTCTGGGCAACTGCGCCCTGGCGCCACGAGTGGCCAAGGAGATCATCGATCTGTACCTGACCCCCATCGCCATGGGCCAGGATCCCTTCGATAACGAATACCTCTGGCAGAAGATGTACCGCCGCACCCACGCCTGGGGCCGCAAGGGCATCGGCATGGCCGCCATCTCCGCCGTCGACCTGGCGCTCTGGGACCTCATGGGCAAGGCGGTAGACAAGCCGGTGTTCAAGCTGCTGGGTGGTCGCACCAAGGAAAAGATCCCCTGCTACGCCTCTAAGCTCTACGCCAACGACAATCTGGATCTGTTCCTGGAAGAGGCCCAGGGCTATCTCAACCAAGGCTTCGACGCCCTCAAGATGAGATTCGGCTACGGGCCCAAGGACGGCCCCGCCGGCATGCGGCGCAACCTCGAACAGGTCCGCGCCTTGCGCGAACTGGCCGGGCCCGACGTCGACATCATGCTGGAGTGCTACATGGGCTGGACCCTGGAATACGCCCGCCGCATGCTGCCCAAACTGGCCGAATTCGAACCGCGCTGGCTGGAAGAGCCGGTCATTGCCGATGACATCGAGGGCTACGTCGAACTCAAGAAGATGGGCATCATGCCCATATCCGGCGGCGAGCACGAATTCACCTCCTACGGTTTCAAGGACCTACTCGAACGCCGCGCGGTGGACGTCATCCAGTACGACACCAACCGCGTTGGCGGCATCACCGCCGCGCGCAAGATCAACGCGCTGGCCGAAGCCTGGTCCGTCCCGGTCATCCCCCACGCCGGCCAGATGCACAACTACCACCTGACCATGGCCAGCACCGCCTCGCCCATGGCCGAGTTCTTCCCGGTATTCGACGTGGAAGTGGGCAACGAACTCTTCTACTACGTCTTCAAGGGAGAACCCCAGCCGGTCGGTGGCTACCTGCAGCTGGACGACGACACGCCCGGCCTGGGCCTGGAGCTGTCCGAAGAGCACCTCAAGGATTTCGACGTGATCGAGTAGCAGCCGTCTCACGTTCCTACGGCGGGTGACAGCACCTGCCGCGCTACCTGACTCAGCCCGCCAATATCGCCGCCGCCCCCCGTGGCTGCCGGGTGTACCACAGCACCCGGCTGACCCCGCGGGTCACCGCCACATAGCTCAGGCGCAGCGCTTCGTCGGCCATGGCAGCGTCATAGCTCTGCTGAAAATGCCCACTGGCGGCATAGAGGGCATTGCGCAGCGGATGGGGCTGCTGAGGCTGGCCGTCGTCCAGCACAATCGCCACCTCGGCCTGCAGGCCCTTGGCTCGGTGAATGGTGCAGGTCCGCACTCCGGGCTGACGGCCCAGCTGCTCGTTGATGGCTTTCAAGGGCGCGTTCAGACGACTCATTACCATGACCGCGCAGCGCTCCGGCCGCTCTCGTTCCGCGGCATAGGTCCTTTGCGCCTCGATCTCGCCCAACAACGAAGCCAACTGACGAGCGATATCGAATTGGGGTACGACCCTGACCCCGTGTCCCTGGGCATCCGCAACGCGGAAGGCTTTAGTTTTCTTGGGTTGCTTGTGGCGCACCTGGGTCAGGATGCGTTCACCGTCAGCCACGATGTCCGGTGAAGAACGGTAGTTGGTCCCCAGCATCAGCGTCTGGCTGGGCGTCTGGCCTGGAAACCAGCGATCGAAGTGGATGAACAACTCCGGCGAGCTGCCCCGCCAGCCATAGATGGATTGCCAGTCGTCACCGATAGCCATCAGCGAGGGCGCAACTTTTTCCTCGGCGAGCCTGCGCTGTACCTGCTGCAGCCAGAGGGCGATCTGCGGCGAGATGTCCTGGAATTCGTCGATCAGCAAATGGGTGAAGGGCTGCAGGCGGGCAATCAGGGCGCGACTGGGTTTCTTGTCCAGGCGATCCGTCAGTACGGCAAAGGCGGTATTGAAGGTGATCAGCCGTTGTTCCTTCAGCAACTTGCCAAAGTGGCGCCAGAACTGCTGCATGGCCTCCAGAAAGATCCGGTCCCGCGTCGAGCATTCCAGTTGGTTGCTCTTTATGGAGCCGACCCGCAGTCCCAGGGTCTCGGCGAATGAAGCCTGGCCATAGAAGAGGTCGGGCAGCGGTTGTGGTTGGCGTTCGCCATTGAGGACGAAGGGCTGCAAGGGCGGGGCGCCAGGTGGCTCTTCCTCATTGGGCGCCGCCAGTTCCAGCAACAGATGAACCCGACGACGAAAACCGGCGTCCTCGCGGTAGCAATTCTCGTAGGCCTGTATCAGGAGCTGGCGTTGGCCTTCGTTCAGCGTGGCGCCAGCCAGCATGCCGTTATCCGGTTCATCCTCACCTTTCGATTGGGTGGACAACTGCTCGAACCACTGCGTCGCCCTCAGCTCTGAGCGCGCCAGTTGTGCCAGGGCCGAGTGAAAGGTTCTCACCAGTTCGCGTGCCGCCTCTTCATTCAGCGGAACCTCCCAGAAGGCCAGGACGCGCTTGAGCTGCGCGCGCAACTCTTCGCAGGAAGCCTTGGTAAAGGAGATGACGGTGAGTTGCTCGCGCGGGATCTCGAGGTGGCACAGCATGAACACCACCCGCAGTACCAGTGTCGTGGTCTTGCCCGAACCGGCACCCGCGAAGATCCGCGTCGCCGGGGCGCGAGCCAGGATCATCTTCCATTGTTCCGGCGACGGTGGCTGGATGATGCCCTGGGTAACGGCCTGCTCGACGCGCATCTTCATCCGCTGCTCCTGAGAGCGCTTCACCGTGAAGGCGGAACCATAGAGGGCGGTGGGGGAGGGGGCAGCCGGGGCAACCAGCGTGGGCTGGCCAGTCGACTGCTCCCTCTTCGCCCCTTTGCTGGCGGCCTTCGGCTCGGCCTGGCGTTTGGGGGCTTGGGCCGGCTCCGCCTTCTTGCGGCTGCCTGGCTTGGTATCTCCCTTAATAGGTGGCTCTCCTTTAAGGAAGAGCGTAGTGCGGGGAAACCAATCGCCAAGCGCGTTCCTTAGCTGTTGTCGGTAGCGAGCCAGGATGGAAGTCATGCAGTCCTCGAAACATCGTCTGCGCGCATCTTACCTTGCACGAGTGACAGGTCGCTTTCCGAGGACCCTTTTGCTCCCTGCTGAAAGTTTCTTGAAATAACCTGTTGACCTGTCCTGAAACTCCCCTATAATGCGCCCCACTTCCGGCGCAGACGCTGAAGCGGCTTGAAAATCAAGCACTTAGGTCTGAGCCGGGCGAGGGGTCCACGGATTCTTCGCTGTTTGGTCTTCACCTCCGGGTGATGACGGGATGAAGCGGAGGGGGTTGACAGCGTCTTGGGATGCTGTAGGATTCGCCTCCCGCTGCCGAGATTGGCTAGACCAGTCAGGCAAGCGCAAGTGGTTGAGTTGAAACGAAAAAGTTCAAATCAACGCTTGACAGGATGTGAGGACAGCGTAGAATGCGCGCCTCGGTTAGCGACACGGTCGCAACCAACTGCTCTTTAACAAGTTGAATCAAGCAATTCGTGTGGGTGCTTGTGAGATAAGTCTGATGTCGCAAGATTATCAGCAACACAAGTAACTCGTGAATTCATGAGTTTTTTGCGATTGCTGAGCCAAGTTTAGGGTTTTCTCAAAACCCGATCAGTCTACTTAACTGAAGAGTTTGATCATGGCTCAGATTGAACGCTGGCGGCAGGCCTAACACATGCAAGTCGAGCGGATGAGAGGAGCTTGCTCCTCGATTCAGCGGCGGACGGGTGAGTAATGCCTAGGAATCTGCCTAGTAGTGGGGGACAACGTTTCGAAAGGAACGCTAATACCGCATACGTCCTACGGGAGAAAGTGGGGGATCTTCGGACCTCACGCT